>CAYOHM010000005.1:0-46866 GCA_964403785.1 uncultured Alistipes sp. | reverse complement strand
ATGAAAAAAAGTCGCAGTTGGACGAAAGACAGTTACAAAGTGTCTCACCGCAAGTCCATACGCATAAAGCGTGCAGGAAATATAGGCAAGTGGGTGCATTATGATGCAGACGGACATATGGTAAAGGGCTGGTATGAAAATGAAGAAGGCCAAAAGTATTACTTCGACCCGACTTACGGAACAATGGCAAAGGGCACGGTAACGATAGACGGCGAGAGTTATAATTTTGATGATGTTACGGGTGTACTTGAAGATGGTGAAAATGATACGGCTTCATGTACATGGAAAGTAACAAAAGAATCCGAGGTGCTTTCAGATGGTTCTTTATCCCAAATAACTCTGTCCGAGTATGATTCAAATGGCAATTTGACAAGTCTTATTTGCAAGATGGGCGCAAGCAAGGCAAAATATGATAATACAATAGGTACTGTTTTACCGGTAGCAGCTTCGGAAGAGGATATGGATTTGAGTTATAAATATACCTATGAGTATGATGAGTCAGGAGTAATGACAAAGAAGCATTTAGAAGGTTATTCTTTTGGGGTAAGTGCAGCCAGTGACGAAAATGGGTACTCAAGTATAATAAATTACCATTTGGCAAACATAACTGACACAGCTTACACAGGCGGTAAGGTGTCGGAGACAGAGACCACTAATTATGCCAGTGACGGAACAGTTACTTCAAAAACAAAGAGTGTATATACATATGACAGTAATGGAAACGCATCAAAGGCAGAAACCTATGATGGTAATGGCAAGCTGACAAGTTACAGAACCTACACATACGAAAATGGCAAAATGGCATCATCAGAGAAATTCACTGTGAGCTCAAACAGGGTTACAGAACGTGTTGAGTATAAATATGATGACAACGGGTATGATTATGTAGAAGAGGTATATTCGTGTGACGAAAGCGGTAATGCCCAAAAGACATACAGCTACTATTATACATATTACGCACAAACAGCCGAAGACGGTTCTGTTTCAACAAGCGCCAAAACCTATGATGTTTATTACGGCAGCACTTATAACAACGGCTATGAATATATAAGAGAGCTTGATGGAAATTCGCTTAACACCGTAAAATATATCAAATATACATCTAAGAATGGGGAAAAAACAGTAAGATATTATTCTTTATATAATAAATTATCATTCCCTTCAGATGCGGAAGAAGGGCAGAGTACTGAATTAGAAAAATTAGTATACTATAATGCTAATAATGAGGTTATGTATAAAGTTATATCAGAATATAAACTGATGAAGTAAGTCGCAATGTACAATAAAGGGGAGTTATGCTAAACACTCAGCATAACTCCCCTTTTTTAGTTGATTTTTTTGAAGTATTCAGCTATAATTTTCTTGGAAACCAAGAAACAAGGAATAAAGAATTTTATTTTTACATAGAATAGAAAGGGGTAACGCAGTATGATTGCAACTACAGAAAGAGGTGTCGCTAAGATGAATAGAAAAGTTCTTAGTATTTCGTCCAAAAGACAGATTACGATTCCACAGAAGTTCTATCAGGCATTGGGATTTGGCGATGAGGCGGAATGTGTGATACGTGGTGATGAGCTTGTTATCCGTCCGGTGAAAACTATTTCAGATGGTGAGTTTGCAGAGCAGATTCTTGAAGAACTGATTACACAAGGACTGTCGGGTGAAGCTTTGTTATCCAAATTTAAAGAAAAGCAGGCACAGGTTAGACCGGCTGTTGAAGCTATGCTGCTTGATGCGGAAAAAGTTGCAGATGGCAAGGGTGACTTCGCAACCTATGATGATGTTTTTGGAACGGAGGATTAATTTATGTTGCAAGTGCGATTCCTTCCTCCGGCAGCAAAGTTCATTAAGAAGCTGAAGGATAACAAGTTAAAGGATTTGTACAAGAAAGCGATTGATGAGATATGTGAAGACTATACGGTGGGTGAAGAAAAGACCGGTGATTTGACAGGCATTTATGGATATGATATCTATTACAACAAAACAAACTATGAGTTGGCATACACTGTTGAGAGAGTCGGTGAAGTAATTGTTGTTGTAATTATGGCCGGCACGCGGGAAAATTTTTATGACCAACTTAAAAGGTATCTGAAAGGATAAGTTTTACAAAATTATGCACAATGAAATGGAATAATCATATACAGAGGTGCTGATATGGCAAGAATTGTACTGTTTGTGGGAGCATATGCTTCATTGGATTTATTTACTTTGGATATGGCACAGGAATTTGAAAATCTAGGCCATGAAATTATGCTCTACGATGTAAATGATACTGCGGGCTCACTTAAGCGCTTTGCTGCATTTGCGTCAAAGAAGATTGATATGGCGATTGGATATAATAATCTGGGTTTTAATATGGAGCTGACTTTTGGTCACAATGTATGGGATGAACTCGGAGTTCTTTTTATAAATATTTTGATGGATCATCCGTTCCATTATAGGGCAGCACTTCTGGCTGCACCAAAGAACTGTGCCGTTTTATGCTGTGACAGAAACCATGTTGCCTATATTACAAGATTTTTTCCAAATATACCGATGGTGGCATTTATGCCGCATGGCGGCAATCATTTTGAACCGGGACCACAGCTTTCAAAGAGGGGCATAGGTGTGTTTTATGCCGGGGGTCTTTCCAGGGATTTGGTAAAACAGATAATGCCGGTATGCAGCAAATACCCTAAGTTTGACGGTCAGAAAATGATTACGGAAGTTTATGATTACCTGATTGATAATCCTTCACAGCTTACGGAAAATGCAATTGAGAAATATCTTATCGATAATAAGGTGGAATATTCCGAGGATGAATTAAGCGAGATTATTACAGATTTTAGAGTTGTGGATTCGTTTGCCACATCCTATTACCGTGAGAAAACAGTACAGACCCTTGTTGACAGCGGTATTGATGTGACTGTCTGCGGACGGGGCTGGGAAAACTGCGGGTGCTTCAACAATCCGCATTTCAAGTTCGGAGGTTTTGTTTCGGCGGGAGAGGTTCCCAAAATAATGTGTAATTCCAAGATAGTGCTTAATACAATGACATGGTTTAAGGACGGAAGCCATGACAGGGTATTTAATGGTATGCTTGCAAGGGCCGTTGCTATGACGGACACCTCCGGATATATGAAAGAAGTTATTGCCCAGAACCAAAACGGCATTATGTTTGAATTACAGGAAATAGAAGCATTGCCGGCTGTTGTTGAAAATGTCCTTGGCAACGATTCCTTTGCACAATCCGTTGCGGATGCGGGATATGAACTTGCCCGCAATGAGCATATGATGAAGCACAGGGCTATTGACATAGCACGGACATTTTTGAACTAGAGCTTAAATGCAATTTCAAGCATCTGGGTAAGCCGGATATCGTAGGTGTGGTATTTTTTAACCTTTTCAAAGCCGTTGTGGGCGATTTCCCTGCGTTCCTTTTCATGCCCCAGATAATATTCACATTTGCCGATAAGGTCATCAAGACTGTCATAGGCTTCAATATCTTCTCCTACGTTGAAGTGCTCGGGGAGCTCCTCCTGATAATTGGTTATCAGGAAGCCCTCACAGCCTAAAACATCAAATACCCTCAGAGAGAGTCCGCTTCGGATGGATTTTGCGGTGAGGTTTAGGTTTATCTTGCTTTGGTTAAATATTATTGGCATTTCGGTTAAGGTTTTGGCAAAGCCTTTATTGTGGATATTCGGCATCATTGATGTATCGCTGCCGGTATATATATCGACATTGTATATGTCTGAAAGTGCTTTCAGATATCGGATGCGCTCCTGCTCAGCCGTCTTAACACTGATAAAATGCTGTGCAATCACCGCGCTGACGTCAACCTTCATACTTTCCGGAAAATTCGCCAGCTCAGATCTGGCTTTAATAAATTCATTTACCAGCTCGTCTGTAAGACATTCCTCAATAAAATTATAGCCGTAAACCCTGAGCTGCGCCTCAATCAGACCATCAACGTAGCCCTTATATTTTGCGGGGAGCTCTGTCTTGTTGTAAGCACATTTCTCGGTATACAGGGAGCCGATAAAGGAAATATCCGAGGAAAAACGCTTCTTTAATGCATCACTTGCTCCTTCACATACACCGAAATTGCCACGCACATTGGTGGCAAGCGGAATATGGAATATTCCGTCGGGATTAACCGGAAGAAATTCTTCGTACAGCCTGCGGTCAAATATAAATACCCTGTTGCATTCGTTTGCAAGTGAGGTAGAAAACAATTCAAGCACCGGGCTGTCAACGATAAGGCAAAGATATGGAATGCCGAGGATATTGCATATATCCGACACAGACGGGAAAAAATTAATCGAAAACACAAAGGTATATTTTTTTTGTCTTAAAAGCGCAGAAAGTCCCTGTATACATTCAGAGGGCTGTAATTTTTTGTTATAAATTTCTCTAGTGTCTTCATCCACCGTAAAGCCCAGCTGCCGGAATGAATCAATAATATCCGGCTCGCATATGCTGCCATATCTGTAAAAAAGCAAATTCATCTGATTTCACCCAAATCTATTGACGATAAGTTTATTTTATATCATACTATATACACGTATTTTACCACATTTATACATATGTGTCATTGTTTTTGAAAATTATAATTGATTGCGAAGCTAAGCTAGCTGCAGGGGAGCAAAAATGGATATTTATGAACTTAGTCCGGCGGAATTTGACTGTCCGGCTGTTAAAAATTCATACATTTCAAGAGGGGATTCAGGGAAAATAGTTTTTTTGGACGGTAATGAAACCAACTGCGCCGAGATAACCTCCATATTGGATGAAAATACATTTTTAAATGAGTATGATGTTGTGGTGTTTGGGGAAAATGTTCCGGATGTACAGGCAGATTATGCAGGGATAATGGTCCGCCCCGATATGCTCATATGTGCATTGGTAATTAACAGGGGGGTGTTTGAGAAAACCGGACCTTTCAATGACAAATTAAATACATTATCCGATTACGAGTTTTTAATAAGGGCTTCTGCTAATTACAGTGTATTTTTTGTACCGGTAACTGCCTCGGTGTCTAACTGTTGTCTGCATGATGCGTGCAGCACCATTGCGTATGTGCTTCGCAGTAATTTGGTCAGGCTTAAATCCGACGGTCTGCTTGATTATGTTTACGGTCAGCTCAATCAATACATTGATAGGCAGGGAGAGAAGGCTTCTTTTGATGAGGCAGTTGAAAGTATTCTTAATGATAACCGGCTTTACGAGAGCATTGCGCGCAGCACCGCACCGTTTTTTATAATTTCAGGTGATGATACCTGCCACGGAGTTTTAAGAGGATTTGCGGATGACCTTGCCAAAGAGCTGGTAAAACAGGGACAGGCGGTCATAACCACCAATCACAGATATGGCGAATTTGAGAGCTTTGACGGCTTCGAAAATAATATATATAAGGCGATTGTAGGATTTCAATGCCTGTCGCTTGAAAAGGATTTTTTCAAAAGCCTGAATAGTCCTAAGCTTCAGTTTATGTTTGACCATCCCGGATTTTTCCCGGAGCTTTTTCATAACCTGCCGCAGAACTTTTATATTCTGTCTCAGGATGAATATTATGCCCAATATCTGAGAAATTACCGCGGTGTAACTAATGCGCTGCAGTTTCCGCCTGCGGGCAGGAATGCAGGTTATTATACCAACGAAGACAGAGAGTATGGAGTAGTATTTATCGGCGCATATGCTCCTGCGCTTAAGGATGCAGCTGCTGATGAATTTCAGCAGGAATTTATGGATTATATGATACAGAATCCGGCGTTGACCTTTGAAAAGGGTCTGGAAAATATTTTAGCTTGCAAAGGAATTGCTGTATCTAAAGAGAAATTTTGTCAAATATTAGCTTCACTGCATCCGGTATGCAGGAGCGTAATCAATTACTACAGAAATGCAGTGGTTGAAGCAATACTGAAGGCAGGTATTAAATTAGATGTATTTGGGGATACATGGCAGCAGTACAACGGTCCGTGTGCCGAGAATCTCGTGCTTCATCCTGCGGCTACGGTGGACGGCTCATTAAGGGTATGGGGACATTCCAAGCTGGGACTTAATGTTATGTCATGGCACAAGGCGGGAATGACGGAGCGAATTGCAAATATTATGCTTTCGGGAGCTGTATGTATATCCGATGAAACAACGTACCTGAGGGATAACTTTATCGAGGATGAGGAAATAGTGCTGTTTAAATTGGATAAGCTTGAGGAGCTCCCCGGAAAAATAAACAGGCTTTTGGAGGATGATGCTTTAAGAAAGCAAATATCCAAGAAAGCCTATGAAAAGGCAAAGAGAGAACACACTTGGGAAAAGAGGGCGCACGAGCTGTTAGAGCTTTGCGCGGAGGCTGAATGAAGATACTTTTTTGGCAGTGGAATGCATTTATGCAAAAGGGCATTGAAAATGCACTTAAAGAACTTAATATAGAATATGATGTGCTGATGCAGATTCCTTCCGACTGGGAAGGTGATGCCTTACTGGAGAGAGCACTTGAGGAACGACTGCAAAGGGCGCATTATGACAAGGTGCTGTCCGTTAATTACTGTCCGGTGGTTTCAAATATATGTCAAAAATACAATGTGACATATATTTCATGGGTGTATGATTCTCCGGTGCATATCAGGGATATTTCGTCTTTTGCAAATGCCTGCAACAGGATTTATTTTTTTGACCGCGGACAAATGCAGTATTATAAGGATATGGGATATGTGAATGTATTTCATATGCCGCTTGCTGCGGATGAGGCTGTATGGAGAAATGCGCTGAACTGCTCCCGCGCTGAGCGTGAAAGGTATGCCTGTGATGTTGCATTTGTAGGACAGCTTTACAATTCCGATTATGAATACCTGATGGGACCGCTTCCGTTGTATGAGCGTGGCGAGATGGAGGGAATAATCAGCGCTCAGGGAATCCTATATGGAGCATATATCCTTGACCAGCTGCTGGATGATGAAATGATGGCAAGGGCTAATAAATATTATGCCAAAGCCTCCGGCGGCAGGGTACAAGTCAGCAAGGCGGAAATGGAGTACGCATTTGCCTGTGAGGTTACCGGAAGGGAGCGCAGGCTGGCGCTTACGCTTTTGGCATCAAGATGTAATCTGCACATTCACAGTACAAATGACTGCAGCGGTATCACAGGTGCGGTGAATATGGGATATGCCGATTATTACACGCAAATGCCTGCTGTATTCTCAAATGCAAGAATTAACCTTAATATTTCGCTTAAAACCATAAGAACGGGTATTCCACTGCGTGTACTTGACGTTATGAGCTGCGGCGGTTTTTTGATTACAAATTATCAGGAAGAGCTTATGGAATATTTTGAACCAGGAACGGACCTTGTGATTTATGAGGATGTCAAGGATTTGGCGGTTAAGACAGAGTATTATTTGGCGCATGATGACCTTAGAAGGAAAATTGCGCAAAACGGGCATGATAAGGTGGCTCAGCTTTTTGGCTTTACCAAACGGCTGGAAAGCATTATCCTATGACTATTTTCATCATTTCATCCCATCTTACCTTGTAGTTATGAAATTCCCTGACCTTTTCGCAGCCGTTTCTTTGTATGCTAAGTCTCTCATTCTCATGCTCAAGATAGTACCTGCATTTATTTATAAGGTCCTGTTTTGAGTCGAAATAGACAAAATCTTCGTCCGGTATGAAGTGCTCCAGAAAATCAGCCTGAAAATTTGAAAGCAAAAACCCGCCTGCACCGAGTATATCCATGCATCTTAAGGGAATGCCGTTTTTGATGCTGCGCAGGGAAATGTTTAGGTTAATTCTGCTGCATTTGAATACATATGGCATATTGTCATAATAATCAATGGCCCCCATATTTTTGATTTTAGGCAACTGGGGCGTAGGGTTGTGGGTGTATAATTTTATTACATATTTATCGCTGAATTCTTCTGAAACTGCGGATAGCAGGTCCTGTCTTTCAAGCTGTGCCATCTTGCGGGCAAGAAAATAATTGGCATAGATGTATGCAGGCGTTTCGATGCCGTCCCTGTTCGGAGTGTATGGAATATCCTTTTCAAGCTCCTCCAAAATATTGGGAGTTAACAGCTCTTCTATTATGCTGGCACCGTAAATTTTAAGCTGCGCCTGCATGATTGCGTCAAGATAACCTTTTGTGTATGCAGATATATTCACAAGGCGCTCATAAAAATTCCCCTTTTCGTTGTACATTGAACCTACAAAAGCTATATCACTGTCAAACACGTTATGAACCTGCGCATTGCATGTCATTCTATTAAGGCGCTCCGTATTAACAGCCAGAGGCATATAGTAAACCGTGTCGATTCCACCGTTTTTAAGCTCAAGATACTGGGCACTGTCAAAGAGGAAAATATAGTTGCATGGATTGGTGATTGTGTATGAATACAGACTTACCAGTGGACTGTCATAGACCCACGCAACATATTTTACATTGTGCCTGTTACAGTTGTTTGACACGGCAGCGCTGTAATTAAATGTAAAAACAAGGTCATAATCATCCCTTGCAAGTTCAGCCTCGAAAAGCTCGTCAAATTCCCTGCTTACACGTTCATATATGAGATTGGTCGAAACAACATGAATGGTATTGCCAAGCTTTGGCATAACCTCCTTCATATCCTCGATTCCGAAATTATTGTGTTCAAACGCAAGTATCTTCATAGCCAAATCCCCTAAAATCCATTATTTCAAATTCTCGTGAATCAGTGTCAAAATAGTATCAAGCTGTCCTGCTTCAATCTGTCCCGGCGCGGATGCTTTTCCCACGCAGCCAAAGGTGAGTGCACTTGAAAATATTTCCCCGGAAAGCCTGCTTATAAGTCCTATCTTACCCATTGACATTGTAATTACTGGCTGCTTTAAGGCTTTATCCGCCTCATTTGTTGCAAGCAAAAGCTTAAGTACATCTGCGGTATCTTGCGGCATAACTGCAATTTTACAAATGTCTGCGCCGCATGATTCCATATATTTTAATTTGTCAAGAATAATCTCTGTGGACGGTGTTTTCTTAAAATCATGATAGGAGGCAATAACAACCTTGTGTTTTTTTACTTTATTTATCAGGGCTGTTATATCGTCCGTATCGCTGCGCATAATCTCCACGTCAACGGCGTCGGTCAGGGGGTGTGCTGCACCGTAGGCGATAAGTTCACTGTATTCGCTAAAGGAAATATCGGCTTCTCCGCCCTCATTAGCCGTTCTTATGGTAAATAAAAGCGGGGTATCCCCTATTATTTCGTGTATGGCAGCAAGTGCTGCGTCAATTTCGTTTTTGTCGACATAATGCGTGAAATAGTCAGCACGCCATTCGATAATATCCGCCGGATGGCGGATGATGTCAGCTGCCTGCTCCCTAATTTCGCAGATGGAGCTGCCTACGATGGGAAGGCAGATTTTGGGCTTGCCTGTACCGATGATTAAGTCTTTAATTGCTACGGTTGTATTCATATTGTCCTCCCGAAATCTGCAAAATAATCTGACCACATTATAATCTATATTCACAAATGAAACAACATTAAAATGATACTGAAAGTGTGTTGAAAGTGTATTGAAAATGTATAACTAAGGTGTTAAAATTGCCCATATATCATAAAATATGGAGGACGAACAATGAAGAAAAGCATTAAGAAGCTTGTATTGGCGGCAGCGTCAATGGCATTTGCCGCTGTGCTTACGGCAGCCCTTCCTGCAAAGGTTCAGGCGGCATATACGGACGATAATGGACATACCTATGAATGGATAAAGGGTGAAGACGGTAAGATGTACTGGTATGAGGACGGAGTAAAGCAGGGTACCGAGGGCCGCGGCAAGGAAATTTATGACCCGGAAAGCGATGCGTGGTACTGGCTGGATGCGGAATTTGGCGGTGCAATGGCTGTATCCAAGGATACCTATCAGGAATCTAAAGCAGGAAAATATGCGGCGAGTGTGGTGCTTGATGAACATGGAAATTTTGACTATGAGCAAAGCACCGGCAAATGGGTTCGCTATGACAGTGAAGGGCATATGATAAAGGGCTGGTGCACCGGCAGCGGCGAAAAGGCACAGCCAGTTGTTGATTATGTAAGTGCAGCGGTAGCAGGTGATGATATTTATTATTTTGATGAAACCTACGGAACAATGGCAAAGGGCTATGCTACTATTGAACGGGTTGAGTTCTATTTCAACATGGAAACCGGTGTGCTTGAGAGGGTAGTCGGACCAGCAGAGGAGTTTGGCTGGGCAGTATGGGATGGCGGCGAGTTCTGGTATGAGAATTTTGAACGTCAGGGTGTAAGTGTTGACCCGTCATACCGAGGCAAGGAGATATATGATCCGGATTCTAATGCATGGTACTGGCTTGATAATGACAACAGAGGCGGAAAGGCAGTTTCCAAGGATGTTTATCAGGAGTCGGAGGCAGGCGATTGGGGCACCGTTGATAACGGTGACGGAATCAGAATCGGCAAGTGGGTTCGTTATGATTCCAGCGGACATATGATTAAGGGCTGGGATACCAATGAAAATGGTGATTACTACTTTGATGAAACCTACGGAACAATGGCAAGGGGAACAGTCGAGATTGACGGCAAGGAATATACCTTTGATTCACAGACGGGAATATGCACCACCAGCCGTCTTGCAGATGATGAATTTGATATCCTTAAGATGTCATCAGGAACCGTAATTGAAGGTGACATTACCCTTACGGGTACCGGCACGGGATATCATGCAAAGTTTGTTGTGGGTAATGCGACTTCTGCTGTTTCCTTTGGCATTCAGTATGATACAGCGTCAAGAGAAGATGTGGTAAGAGGAAAGCAGGGACTTTTGGTGGAAAATATTGCCTCCAATAATCCAGGCGGACAGAACTATTTCTGGCCGGAGAAAATTGTTGTTGAGGCGGGACAGCCGGCACATCTTATGCTGTATGTGGGAACTGACGGAAAATGCTCGGTTTATTACAATTACAAGAAGATAGCCGAGTTTGAGAATGCAGGACTTGCGGACACCTCAAGCCTTTATGCGAGAGTTGAAGCCTGTGCAAGACTTGAGGGTGATACGGTTGATGCCGTATTTACAAATTTAAAGGTACAGTATCCTGCATATAAGTATACGTCATCACAGGTTGGCACTCCTCAGCAGCTTACAACAGCCAATAGCTGCAAGACAATTTACGTTGATTGCGATGCCTTTAAGCGCATCAGAATTTACGGAACCGTTACCGGCATAGGAGGTCAGGACTGGGATTCTGCCTATGACAGTGTTTCGGGCTATGCAATGCTTTTTTTCTAAAATGCAAAAAAAATACAATAAATACTAGTGACAGAAAAAAGATTTTGTAGTAGTATTAAAAGAAAAGTGGGTCAACTTTTTACAGACCCACTTTTCTTGAACTTAATATATAAGCTAGAAAAGGATTTCAAGGCTTTGCTATCAGGAACAGACAGGGAGGTGACTGTTAATGATAAGTAATGTATATTCTTATTATCTGAGCCAGTATGCGGTTAAGCCGAGTACACGTCACGATTCCCACAAAAGAAGCGAACTTAAGAACATATATAATAAAATGGTAAGCATTAACAGAACCTCGCCGCTGTATAAGGTGGATTTGTCAGAGGATATGCAGAAGCTTGCCATAGATATTAAGGAAGGTGCCATTGAGCTTAAAGATATCACATCCGAGCTTAATGAATCAGCACAGGAGCATACCGAATCCCGCAAGAAGGCAGTTTCCTCTGATGAAGATGCGGTAGGGGTAAAGTATATCGGTAATGAGAAGCCGGAGACGGAGTCATTTGAGCTTCAGGTTGAAAGGCTTGCTGCCAATCAAAAGAACACCGGACATTTTCTGCAGCCGCGTTCACAGGGGCTGGACGAAGGCCAGTATTCGTTTGATATAAGCATAGCCGATGTTACCTACGAGCTTCAATTTGACGTAGAACGGCAGGATACTGCGCAGGATATACAGAATAAAATTGCTAATCTTATTAATAAATCCGACATAGGCGTTAGTGCTGCGCTGGAAACGGATGCTTTGGGAAATACGGCACTTTCAATTGAATCAGAAGCGACTGGAGTGCGCAATCTTAAGCCGTCTATATTTACGGTTTCGGACGAGCAGTCCACATATAAAAGCGGTGCGGTGGACTATCTGGGACTTGACAGGACCGTGCAGTATCCGTCCAATGCTGTTTTTTATATTGACGGAGAGCAGAGACTGTCGGCGAACAATACGTTTACGGTTGACAAGGCTTTCGAGCTGGAGCTTAAAAATCCTACGGATTCTCCGGTTTTAATCAGCCTTGAAGAGGACAACCAGGCGTTGGCGGATGAAATCGACAGCTTTGTCGACAGCTATAACAGAATCGTAGATTTTGCGAAGAAGTCCTCAGAGAAGTTCTCGGGCGGAGGCAAGCTGCTTAACGAATTCGAAAGAATTGCCCGCAGTTACACGGATGTGCTGAACAGCAGCGGCTTTGATGTCAAGGAGGACGGCAGCATTGAGCTTAATTCCGAGGGCAAGGAGAATTTAAAGGATGCGCAGAGCGTGAACAATGTGCTCTCACAGATGGAGGGCTTTAGGAATTCCGTTATGCGCCATGCTGACAGCATGATGAGTAATCCGATGGAGTACCTGGATAAGAAGGTGGTGGCTTACAAGAATCCTGCAAGAAGCTTTGCAAGCCCGTATAGCTCCAGCACCTACGCGGGAATTATGTTTGACGGTTATTATTGATATTAAAAGTAATATAAGGGCATCACTAAGTTTCTTTTATGAAAATTAGTGATGTCCTTTTTGGCTTTTGTATGATAAAATGTCATAAAGATAATGGCGAAGATTAATAAAGGTGAATTGGTATGAAGGGTTACGTGTTTATCAGCTACAGCTCGAGGAATATTACATTTGTGAGTAAGCTTGTTGCTGAAATGAAAAAGAATAATATCCCATATTGGAAGGCACCTGAAAAAATACCGCCCGGCTCCAATTATGCCAAGGAGATACCGCGTGCGATTGCGGGCAGCACAGCCACGATTCTGATAGTTTCCAAGGAATCACAGAGCTCAATCTGGGTGGAGAAGGAGATTGATCTGGCGGTCTGCGAAAGAAAAACGATAATTCCGATTATGATTGACGAAACTCCTCTTAACGATATGTATAGATTCTATCTTAATAATGTGCAGATGGTACAGTATAATCCGGACAGAAATCAGATGGTGCGAAATGCGATAAAATGCATTATGGATTTGAAAAGCGGCGATGCGGTACGTATAAAGCCGGATGCAAATGCAGCTTCTGATGAGAGTACCGACAAAAAGAGAGCTGCAGGTAAGGATGTGCGTCTTCAAAAAGCAGAGAAATCCAATGCCCTGAGAATTAACCGGATTCCGGTAAAATGCACCTTGTGCGGCTGTGAGTTACAACAGCAGACAATGGGGATATATAAATGTGCAAGCTGCGGTAAGGAGTATTATGATGATTTTCAAAAAATCCGCAATTATATCGAAAAAAACGGTGCTGCTCCTGCGTCTGTGATTTGTGCTGCTACTGGTGTACCCTTAAGGACTATTGATTATTTTTTTAAAGAGGAATATCTGGAGATTCCGTTAAATGATACAATAAGACTTGAGTGTGCCCGGTGCGGGGCGCCTATAAGGACGGGAACTCTGTGTGATAAATGCAAGTCGGGTATGGAAAATATTAAAAAAAAAGATAAGTGGCATTCCGGGGTATGGAAAAAATAATTTGGGTAATCGGCAATAACAGAGAAGATATGATTGATATACAAAGAAGAATTAATCTGGAGGGAAGCATGAAGGCGTTTTGCATGCTTTCTTTTGATGCACTTTTAAAGACGATAAATGAAAGACTGCTTCAAAATGCGGACGCTGAGGTTATGCCTTCACTCATCATTGTAGATTACGCTATGGAGGCATCCGATGCGAGGCTTTTAAAGACCATAAAGGACGTTAAACAGCTTGCGGGTGTTCCTTTGTTCTTTCTGTGTGATAACAAAAATGACAAGACAGAGGAGGAATGTTACCAAAAGGGTGCGATGGTTGTGATTGCAAAGCCTGTTTCAAAACGTGCCCTTGTGAGAATAGAGAGGGCTGCCTGGCAATATGAGAATACCAAGCAGTATGAAAGATTTCTTCAGCAGCAGGCAACCAGACTTAAAATGGCGCAGGAAATATTTGCCCTCAATCAGCAGCTTGAAAAGCGCAATGAATTCCTGCATAAATTATTCGGAAGATATTTCTCGGATGAGGTTTTGGAAATTATATTAAACCAGCCTGAGGGAAATGCCATAGGAGGAATCCGAAGGGAGGTTGCCGTATTAAGTGCGGACCTTCGCGGATTTTCTTCCATTGCGGAGGAGATGCAGCCCGATGCTATGACAACTATGCTGAATGCATACTTCGGCAGAATGACAGATATTATCATGAGCTTTCATGGAACGATAATTGAATTTATGGGTGATGGTATCCTGGCTGTTTTCGGAGTGCTCGGAAATGGGCGCAGCTACCGTCAGGATGCAATGGCAGCGTCCTTATGTATGCAAAATTCTATGGAATGGGTCAATGAGTTTTGCGATGAAAACGGATACCCGAATCTTGAGATGGGAATAGGGCTTCATTGCGGCGAGGTGTTCATCGGAAATGTCGGCTCTGAGAAAATGATGCGATATAACGTGCTGGGCAGTATCGTAAATGAATGTTCACGCATAGAAAGCTACAGCGTGGGCGGACAGATTCTTATATCCGCGAGTATGAGAAAGGGGCTTGAAGACAAATTAAGGGTTTCCTCCATGATGGAGCTTGCTGCCAAGGGGATAAGAAAGCCTCTTAAAATATTTGCACTGGAAGGACTTCGGACCGAGAAGGAGAACTATGTGTTAAATAACAACGGAAAACTTGCTATGAATGACGTAGTGTCCGGCGTTATTTTTGAACTTGTACCGGTAAAAAATAAAATTCTCGGCACACAGTATGCAGCCTGTGAATTGAAGAAAATATCAATGAACGAGGCTATTCTTTATAAAATTAGCGATTTAGTTGACATAGAGCAGTTTGAGGATGTAATGATTGCAGCGCATGACGATAGGTCAGTGCTGTTTGAACAGGTCTATGCAAAGGTTATAAAGCGTGAGGGCAGCCGGCTTAAAATAAGGTTTACTCATTTAAATCATGGCTTTAAAAAGTTTGTTAAATCCGTTCAGACGGACAGAAATGATGAAAGCTGAGGATACGGTTTCATGGACAGGATAATTGTAAAAGAAGTAAATAAGCTGGGAAGCAAGCTTTTGGAGCAGTATGACGGCTGTAATGTACTGCTGTGGGAAAACGGGGCTTCTGAAATTAATTTTATCTTTAAATCCGTGACCGCTGATATCCGTGCACTTGAATTTATGGATTATTTTCTGGAGGACTGCGGAATCTGCAAGGGAAACGCGGATATTGCAACGGGCATGGTGTCAGCTACAATGATGGATATGATTGTATCCAAGAGCGAATATGAAAATACGGCGGACTACATCAATAACCGTGTTAAAGAATATTTTGAAAAGATTGACTGGATGTATGCGGACAGCTTTGATATTTCACAGCTTCCGGCGGACAGTGTTAAAATTTACAGAAAGAAAAGAAAGCCGTGGGCGTATGTGAGGTCAACGGATATTGCGGATGAGGGAGAAGCAATCATACTAAGATCTCTGGAAAATGAATCGGGCGTGAAGGTCATTGCGTCGGATAAGGCATATGTTATGATTGGTATAAGGGGTGAGGTCTATGACATAGATGCAGACAAATTCAAGACCACATATGAGGAAACTGAGGAAAAACTGGATGTATTTACACAGCTGATGGATTTCATTCCCGAGGTTAAGCTTGAAAAAACCGGAGAGTTTATAAGTATAGATGACAAAGCCAAAATATGCTATCCCGCAGACGGCAACGAAATTTATGCAATGCAGCTAACTAAAAGGACCAAGGTGTTTTACACAAATCCGCAGGGTGAATATTTTCTTGGCAGAGAGGGCGACTTTCTTGCAGTCCGCAAGGATGATCTGCAGGATATCTACATCATAAAAAAGAATATATTCCTGCAGACCTACGAAGAGGCTTAAAGTTCCCCTGCAAGCATTTTTTCGATTGCTAAGCCGCAGCCATCCTCGTCATTGGAGGCTGTTACATAATCGGCGGCAGCTTTGCACGAATCGCAGGCGTTTTGCATAGCGACACCCATACCGGCGAATTTTATCATATTAACATCATTACCGCCGTCGCCAAAGGCAGCTAACTGTGCGCTGGTCATTTCAAGCCTGTTGAGCAGATAATTAAGGGAATCAGCTTTATCTATGTCCGGCGGAACTATTTCCAAAAAGAAGGGCGCGGAGGAAAATACATTGAGCATAGGAAAGGCAGCCTTAAGCATAGGAATTTCCATAGCAACTGTCTGAGGGTCCTCGGCTATGATGAATTTATTTACCGGAAATGTGATATATGCAGCCATATCTTCAATCTGCTTAATCGGCAGATGGTTGATATTGGCTTCTTCGATGACATAGGGATTATCCTTTTTACTGGTTATTACACAATCACCCTCATAGGTAAGAAGTGCGTAATCTCTTTGTAAAGCGTAGTGACAAATATCCCTGACATATTCGTTGGGAAGCTTTTTCTCGTATATTACTTCATTTGTCCTGCAGTCCAGTATGCAGCCGCCGTTGTATGCAAGAATATATCCGCCTAAGCTCTTAAGGTCAAGCTTTGCGGCAACCGGCATTATTCCGTATACCGGACGTCCCGAGGCAAGTACGATAGCTGCACCGTCCTTTTCTGCCCTGCAAATGGCATCCGCGGTGCGGGGAGTAATCTGCTTATCTGAATTAGTGAGTGTACCGTCAAGGTCAAAAGCTAACATTTTATATTTCATATTGTTGGGCCTTTCTTAATAGATATAGTAAAATATATCATTTTTAAACACTTTTTCAATACTTTTGCAAAAAATAAGTTGACGGAATCAATTTTATTATGCTATATTAGACTAGCTATGGAAGTGGTCTTTTTTTTATGCCTAAAAATAAGAGACCGTTAATTAAAATATAAGTGGAGGTGGAGGTTGTGCGCGTAAAAATCACATTGGCATGTACAGAATGTAAGCAGCGTAATTACAACATGACAAAGGATAAGAAGACTCATCCTGATCGAATGGAAACCAAGAAGTACTGTAGATTCTGCAAGTCACACACATTACACAAGGAAACAAAGTAATCTGTTTATTGTTGCGAGGTAAAAACATGAGTGAAGAAAAGAAAAAAACCAGCTTTTTCAAAGGCGTTAAAGCTGAGTTTAACAAAATTTCATGGCCAAACAAAACAACTCTTGAAAAGCAGACGGCAGTAGTTATTGTTGTTTCGGTGTTCCTCGGTGTAGTGATTACCATTATCGATCTGATTGTTAGAACTGGTGTTGAGTTCATAATTAGATAGAAAGGGCGGATTGTATGTCAGACGAAACAGAATTTTCAGAAGCCGAATTGGAATTGGATGAAGAAACTACTGAAGCGAAATGGTATGTTGTGCATACTTATTCAGGTTATGAGAACAAGGTTAAGGTGAATATTGAGATGACGGTGCAGAACCGTAACCTTCAGGACCAGATTCTTGAAGTTATGGTTCCGATGGAAACTGTTGTGGAGATTAAGGACAGCGTTTCTAAAAATGTCGAGAGAAAGATGTTCCCCGGATATGTGCTTGTTCATATGATTATGAATGATGATTCTTGGTACGTAATTCGTAACACAAGAGGCGTTACGGGATTTGTTGGTCCCGGGTCAAAGCCTGTTCCTTTGACAGAGCAGGAAATGAATGCATTAGGCATTAAGTCAACTGTTAATCCGACAGTTCTTGTTGAGTATTCGGTTGGCGATGCTGTTACAGTTGTATCCGGTGCATGGGAAAATACTGTCGGAATCGTTAAGGCAGTTAATCCTGCTAAACAGTCAGTTACCATTACGGTTGATATGTTTGGCCGTGAGACGCCGGTTGAACTGGGATTCTCAGAAGTAAGACATTTGAATTAATGTCATGTTATGTCCCATATGGGACGTGGGAGACTTGACTGTTGTTAAGTCGCCAAATACCACATTTTTATTTAGGAGGTGCCGTTATGGCAAAGAAAGTTACAGGATATATTAAGTTACAGATTCCTGGTGGCAAAGCTACACCAGCTCCACCGGTAGGTCCAGCACTTGGACAGCATGGTGTTAACATTGTTGAATTTACAAAGCAGTTCAATGCAAAGACAGCTGATCAGGACGGAATGATTATTCCGGTTGTTATCACTGTTTACGCTGACAGGAGCTTCAGCTTTATTACAAAGACTCCTCCGGCAGCAGTTCTTCTTAAGAAGGCATGCAAGATCCAGTCAGGTTCAGGCGTACCTAATAAGACTAAGGTGGCAACAATTTCCAAGGCAGAGCTTCAGAAGATAGCTGAGCTTAAGATGCCTGATTTAAATGCAGCTTCATTAGAGGCAGCAATGAGTATGATAGCCGGTACTGCAAGAAGTATGGGCATCACAGTAGCTGATTAATTAATAACGTGGGAGGCAAAAGCCGCGCCAAGGCTTTATACCCGCTAATACCACTAGGAGGTTTATAAATGAAAAGAGGCAAGAAATACGTTGAAGCAGCTAAGGCTGTAGATCGTGCAAAGTTATATGAAACAGAAGAAGCAATTGCTTTAGTTAAGAAGACAGCAGTTGCCAAGTTCGATGAGACAATTGAGGCTCATATCAGAACAGGCGTTGACGGACGTCACGCAGACCAGCAGATCCGTGGTGCTGTTGTACTTCCTCACGGAACAGGCAAGACGGTCAGAGTTTTAGTATTCGCCAAGGGACCAAAGGCTGACGAGGCTACAGCTGCAGGTGCAGATTTCGTAGGCGGAGAGGAACTCATTCCAAAGATTCAGAATGACAACTGGTTCGAATTTGATGTTGTAGTTGCAACACCGGATATGATGGGCGTAGTTGGACGTCTGGGTCGTGTACTCGGACCAAAGGGCTTAATGCCGAACCCTAAGGCAGGTACGGTTACTATGGATGTAACTAAGGCTGTTAACGATATCAAGGCTGGTAAGATTGAGTACAGACTTGATAAGACAAACATTATCCATGTGCCAATTGGTAAAGCTTCATTTACTGAAGAACAATTAGCGGACAACTTCCAAGCAGTTATGGGTGCAATCGTAAAGGCAAGACCATCATCTGTAAAGGGTACTTACTTAAAGAGCGTTACTTTGACTTCAACAATGGGTCCTGGTATCAAGCTTAATGCAGTTAAGTTCAATACTCTTTAATCATATGGTGCATATTTAAGGGTTGACACCTGATAGATGTAGTGCTATTATTAAAAAGTTGAGTGCAAACTCACAATAAAAACGATAAGTTTTTATATACTGCCCGAAGACAGTAGGCATCGTAAGATGTAAGCATATATATTGCGCCTACCGAGGAAATGAATGACATACGAATTAATTTTTTATTGTATGATTTTCAAGCCCTCTGTTTAGGCAGAGGGCTTTTTCATCGTCATAAAGAGGCAGAAAATCTTAACAGGAGGTATTAAGTCATGGCTAAGATCGAGATTAAGAAGCCGATCGTTGATGAGATTTCTGAATATCTTAAGGACGCAGCGTCAGCAGTTGTTGTTGACTACCGTGGACTTACAGTTGAGCAGGATACTCAGCTTCGTAAGAAGTTAAGAGAGGCCGGAGTTATTTATAAGGTTTACAAGAATACTTATATTAACTTCGCAATCAAGGGAACAGAATTCGAAAGTCTTGCTCCTTCATTGGAGGGACCGACAGCTATTGCTATCTCTAAGACAGATGCAACAGCTCCTGCAAGAATTCTTTATGATTTCTCAAAGACTGCAGAGGCACTCGAGTTAAAGGCTGGCGTTGTAGAGGGTACATTCTATGATAAGGATGGTATCAAGGTTATCGCTACAATTCCATCAAGAGAAGAGTTACTTTCAAAATTCCTTGGAAGTATCCAGTCACCGGTTACCAATTTTGCTCGTGTTATTAAGCAGATTGCTGAAAAACAGGCATAATTAAAATTAACAGGCATTTGCCTAATATTGAATAAAAGGAGATAAAAAAATGACAACTCAGGAAATTATTGAAGTTATTAAGGGTTTAACAGTATTAGAATTAAATGATTTAGTAAAAGCTTGTGAGGAAGAATTTGGCGTTTCTGCAGCAGCAGGCGTTGTAGTTGCAGCAGCAGGTGAAGGCGCAGCAGCAGCTGAAGAGAAGACAGAGTTTGACGTTGAGCTTACAGAAGGCTCAGGCGTACCTGTAATCAAGGTTGTACGTGAGTTAACAGGTCTTGGCTTAAAGGAAGCTAAGGATCTTGTTACATCAGCTCCAAAGATTGTTAAGGAAGGCGTTTCTAAGGAAGAAGCTGAGAACATCAAGAAGCAGCTTGAAGAAGCAGGCGCTAAGGCTACAATTAAGTAATTATATCCTGATGGATTAAGCCCCTGGGGATTTCCCTTAGGGGCTTTTAAAATTCTATAAATAATCTCAAAAAATTCCACAAATATTTAAAATTGTTATTGACAATCAAATTTCACTTGTGTTATACTGTACATTACCTTATTGTGGTTGCATAGGCCTTGCTGTGCGTTTTTTGCCAAATGCAAAGACTACATATTGTGTTTCGGCCTCAATCACATGAACGGATATAGAAATTCAATTCATAGAATTTAAAATAAACACAAGGGGTGAATCGACAATGGAGAAAAACAGGATACATCCACAGAAATTTGGTAAAAATCTCAGAATGAGCTATTCAAAGAAAAAAGAAGTTTTGGATATGCCTAATCTGATTGAAGTTCAGAAGGATTCTTATCAATGGTTCTTGGACGAAGGACTTAAGGAAGTCTTTGATGATATCTCTCCAATTACGGATTACAGCGGACATTTGAGTCTCGAATTTGTAGATTTTGTGTTATGCGAAGATGATGTCAAGTATTCAATTGAAGAGTGCAAGGAAAGAGATGCTACATATGCAGCTCCACTCAAGGTAAAGGTCAGACTTTACAACAAAGAAAAAGACGAAATCAGCGAACATGAAATCTTTATGGGCGATCTTCCGCTCATGACAGCAACAGGTACATTTGTTATTAATGGTGCTGAAAGAGTTATCGTCAGCCAGTTAGTTCGTTCTCCTGGCATTTATTATGATATCCAGCATGATAAGATTGGTAATGAATTGTATTCATGTACAGTAATTCCTAATCGTGGTGCATGGCTGGAATACGAAACCGATTCCAATGATATTTTTTATGTACGTGTTGACAGGACAAGAAAAGTGCCTGTTACGGTTCTTGTCAGAGCATTGGGATATGGAACAAATCAGGAAATTATCGATTTATTCGGTGAAGAGCCTAAGCTTACCGCAACTCTTGCAAAGGACGTTGCAACAAATTACCAGGAGGGTCTTCTTGAATTATATAAGAAGATAAGACCGGGCGAGCCTTTATCGGTTGACAGTGCGGAAAGCCTTATCAACGCTATGTTCTTTGACCCTAGAAGATATGATCTGGCTAAGGTCGGACGTTATAAGTTTAATAAGAAGCTTTCATTTAAGAACAGACTTACAGGACATAATCTTGCTGATGACGTTATCGACCCTACAACGGGAGAGGTTATCGCTCAGGCAGGAACAACAGTTTCAAGAGAGCTGGCGCAGGAAATCCAGGACGCAGCAGTTCCGTTTGTTTTCCTTCAGGCAGAAGACCGCAGGGTTAAGGTTCTTTCTAATATGATGGTTGACCTTACGAAGTGGGTTGATATATCCAAGGAGGATGCTAAGAAGCTTGGCATTTCCGAGGCTGTTTATTATCCTGTACTTAAGCATATTCTTGAAGAGAATGCGGATGACATCAATGCCGCACTTAAGAAGAATGCAAGCGACCTTGTTCCGAAGCATATTACCGTTGAGGATATTTTAGCTTCAATCAACTACAATATGCACCTTGAGCATGGCATCGGCAACAAGGATGATATAGACCACCTTGGCAACAGACGTATTCGTGCTGTCGGCGAATTATTGCAGAATCAGTACAGAATCGGTTTGTCAAGACTTGAGCGTGTTGTGCGTGAAAAGATGACAACTCAGGCTTTGTCCGAGGTTTCACCACAGTCACTCATTAATATTAAGCCTGTAACTGCGGCTGTTAAGGAATTCTTCGGAAGTTCACAGCTTTCACAGTTCATGGATCAGAATAATCCTCTTGGTGAGCTTACTCACAAGAGACGTTTGTCTGCATTGGGACCGGGCGGTCTTTCAAGAGACCGTGCAGGTTTTGAGGTTCGAGATGTACACTATACCCATTATGGAAGAATGTGCCCTATCGAGACTCCTGAAGGTCCTAACATTGGTTTGATTAACTCACTTGCATCATATGCAAGAATTAATGAATATGGATTCGTAGAAGCTCCTTATCGTCTTGTGGATAAGTCAGATCCTAAGAATCCGCGTGTGACGGACGAAGTAAGATACCTCACGGCAGATGAGGAGGATAATTATTATGTGGCACAGGCTAACGCCGAGCTTGACGAGAACGGATATTTTGTCAAGAACAGCGTTTCAGGCCGTTACAGAGAGGAAACCTCTGAGTTTGACCGTGCCAAGATAGACTTGATGGATGTATCACCTAAGATGGTATTTTCAGTTGCGACATCCATGATTCCTTTCCTTGAAAATGATGATGCTAACCGTGCCCTTATGGGTTCCAACATGCAGCGTCAGGCAGTTCCGCTTCTTACAACGGAAGCACCGGTTGTAGGAACAGGTATAGAATACAAGGCGGCTGTGGATTCGGGCGTATGTGTTGTTGCTAAGAATTCAGGTGTTGTAGAGCTTTCAGTTTCTAACCAGATTGTTATTAAGACTGACAGCGGACAGAAGGATGTATACAAGCTGACAAAATTCTCACGCAGTAACCAGAGCAACTGCTACAACCAGAGACCAATCGTGACTAAGGGTGACAGAGTAGAAAAGGGTGATGTTATTGCAGATGGCCCGTCTACTTCAAATGGCGAAATTGCACTTGGAAAGAACCCGCTTATCGGCTTTATGACTTGGGAAGGCTATAACTACGAGGATGCAGTTCTTCTTAGTGAACGTCTTGTTCAGGATGATGTTTATACTTCAGTTCATATTGAGGAATATGAAGCAGAAGCAAGGGATACCAAGCTTGGACCTGAGGAAATCACCCGTGATGTTCCGGGAGTTAGTCCGGAAGCATTAAAGGAGCTTGATGAAAGAGGAATTATCCGAATCGGAGCAGAGGTTCGTACAGGAGATATCCTTGTCGGCAAGGTAACTCCAAAGGGAGAGACTGAGCTCACAGCAGAGGAAAGACTTCTTCGTGCAATCTTTGGTGAGAAAGCAAGAGAAGTAAGGGATACCTCACTCAAGGTTCCTCATGGTGAGTATGGAATCGTTGTAGATGCCAAGGTATTTACAAGAGAAAATGGTGATGAGCTTGCACCTGGTGTAAATCAGGCTGTTCGTATATATATTGCACAGAAGAGAAAGATTTCAGTCGGTGATAAGATGGCAGGCCGTCATGGTAATAAGGGTGTCGTTTCAAGAATCCTTCCTGTGGAGGATATGCCGTTCCTTCCAAACGGACGTCCGCTTGATATCGTGCTTAACCCGCTCGGCGTTCCTTCGCGTATGAATATCGGTCAGGTTCTTGAGATACATTTAAGTCTTGCTGCAAAAGCACTTGGATTTAATATTTCAACACCTGTGTTTGACGGCGCTGACGAAACTGCAATTATGGATACTCTGGACCTTGCAAATGATTATGTAAACCTTGAATGGGAGGAATTTGAAGCTAAGCATAAGGATACGCTTGATCCTGAAATTATGCAGTTCCTTTCAGAAAATCGTGATCATAGAGAGCTCTGGAAGGGCGTTCCGCTGTCAAGGGACGGTAAGGTAAGACTTCGTGACGGTAGAACGGGCGAGTATTTTGACAGCCCTGTAACAATCGGTCATATGCATTACTTAAAGCTTCACCACCTTGTTGATGATAAGATTCATGCGCGTTCAACAGGTCCTTACGGAATGGTTACACAGCAGCCTCTCGGTGGTAAGGCACAGTTCGGCGGACAGCGTTTCGGTGAAATGGAGGTTTGGGCACTTGAGGCTTATGGTGCAGCTTACACATTGCAGGAAATCTTAACCGTTAAATCGGATGACGTTGTAGGACGTGTTAAGACCTATGAGGCAATCATCAAGGGCGTTAATATTCCTGAACCGGGTATTCCTGAGTCCTTCAAGGTACTTCTTAAGGAATTGCAGTCACTTGCACTTGATGTTAAGGTATTAGATGAAAACGGCGAGGAAGTTGACATTATGGAATCTGTTGATACCGGTGATGTTGAAACTCGCATCTTATTAGATGAGGATAAATCAATGAGCCACGATAGTGAATCATACGGCGAAAACGGTTTTTCTACACAGACAATAGGCGAAAGCGGCTTTGAAGATGTGGAGGAAGAAAACGAGGATTTCGAGGATGATTTTGATTTCGATTCAGATTCAGATGATTTTCCTGATGAAAATTAATTGAAGGGAGAGCCGGAGATGTCAGAAAAAACTAATGAAACATATCATCAGATGACATTTGATTCAATTAAGATTGGTCTTGCTTCACCTGAAAAAATTCTTGAGTGGTCAAGAGGAGAGGTAACAAAGCCTGAAACGATTAATTACAGAACATTAAAGCCTGAAAAAGAAGGCTTGTTCTGTGAGAAGATTTTTGGACCTAGCAAGGACTGGGAATGTCATTGCGGTAAGTACAAGAAAATTCGTTATAAAGGCGTAATTTGTGATAAGTGCGGCGTTGAGGTCACAAAGGCAAGCGTTCGTAGAGAGCGTATGGGACATATCGCGCTTGCTGCTCCTGTTTCTCATATTTGGTATTTCAAGGGAATCCCAAGCAGAATGGGACTTCTCCTTGATTTGTCACCAAGAGTATTGGAGAAGGTTTTGTATTTCGCTTCATATATTGTACTGGACCCGGGCGATACAAGCCTTTCATATAAGCAGATTCTGTCTGAAAAAGAGTATTGCGATGCACGTGATACCTTTGGCAGCTCATTCCGTGTAGGAATGGGTGCGGAGGCTATAAGAGAGCTTCTTGCAGATATTGACCTTGAGAAGGATTCAGAGGATTTAAAGAAAGAGCTTGTCGATGCTTCAGGACAGAAGAAGGCAAGAATTGTAAAAAGACTTGAGGTAGTTGAGGCTTTCCGTGAGTCAGGAAATAAGCCTGAATGGATGATACTTACGGTTGTTCCTGTTATTCCGCCGGATCTTCGTCCTATGGTACAGCTTGACGGAGGCAGATTTGCGACCTCTGACTTAAATGATTTATACAGAAGAATTATTAACCGTAACAATCGTCTTGCAAAGCTCATAGAGCTCGGAGCACCTGAAATCATTATACGTAATGAAAAGAGAATGCTTCAGGAGGCTGTGGATGCGCTTATTGATAACGGCAGAAGAGGACGTCCTGTAACCGGTCCGGGCAACAGGGCACTCAAGTCCCTTTCGGATATGTTAAAGGGTAAGCAGGGACGTTTCCGTCAGAACCTTCTGGGTAAGCGTGTAGACTATTCAGGACGTTCAGTTATCGTTGTCGGACCGGAGCTTAAGATTTATCAGTGCGGTCTGCCTAAGGAAATGGCTATTGAGCTGTTCAAGCCTTTTGTTATGAAGGAATTAGAGGCAAGGGGCTTATCTAACAATATAAAGAATGCAAAGAAAATGGTAGAAAAGGGTCTTGACCCGGCAGTCTGGGATGTGCTTGAAGATGTTATCAAGGAGCATCCGGTTATGCTTAACCGTGCCCCGACACTGCACAGACTCGGTATTCAGGCATTTGAGCCGATTCTTGTAGAGGGTAAGGCTATCAAGCTTCATCCGCTTGTTTGTACGGCATTCAACGCCGATTTCGATGGTGACCAGATGGCTGTCCACCTTCCGCTTTCGGTAGAGGCACAGGCAGAGTGCAGATTCCTTCTCCTGTCACCTAACAATTTACTTAAGCCTTCAGATGGTGCACCTGTTGCAGTTCCGTCGCAGGATATGGTTCTTGGTATTTACTACTTGACAATGAAGAAGAATGTGGATTTCCAGACTGATCCGGACAACAAGCACAGAGTTGCTGAGGTTGTAGCTGAATTCGACAGTGAGGATGAAGTTAAGGAGAAATTCTACGAGTATCAGGATTCCAAGAATCCAAATGCCAAGACAGGCAGCAAGAAGAAGTCTGTTATCAGGTTAGAGCTTGATACGGTAATCAAGGTATGTGTTGACCAGGAGAGAAACAGACGTGTTGTATGTACGGTGGAGGATGTTCTGGGACGTTACTTTGACGGCATAAACAGTGCGCTTCTTGCATATGAGAACAAGGCAATTACCCTGCACCAGACGATTAACGTTCGTTTTAAGGGAACTGTAAACGGCGTTGAAAAGACCAGGATAATTCCTACAACCTTGGGACGTATGATTTTCAATGAGATTATCCCGCAGGATATCGGCTTTGTAGATCGTACTAAGGAGGAGAATTACCTTCTTCCTGAAATAGATTTCCATGTTGGCAAGAAACAGCTCAAGAAGATTCTTGAGAAGGTTATTAACACACATGGTGCGACCAAGACAGCAGAGGTTCTTGATGCTATCAAGGCTATGGGTTACAAGTTCTCTACAAGGGCTGCCATGACGGTTTCTATTTCCGATATGACCGTTCCGCCTAAGAAGAAGGAGCTTATTTCTCAGGCAGAGGCAACTGTAGAAAGAATTACAAAGAACTTCAGACGAGGTCTTGTAACAGAAGAAGAGAGATATAAAGAGGTTATCGAGACATGGAAGGAAACTGATGATGTTATCACCAAGGAGCTTCTTGATGGTCTTGATAAGTACAATAATATATTTATGATGGCTGACTCAGGTGCCCGTGGTTCCGACAAGCAGATTAAGCAGCTTGCAGGTATGCGTGGTCTTATGGCAGATACATCCGGAAGAACAATTGAACTTCCTATTAAGTCCAACTTCCGTGAAGGTCTTGACGTATTGGAGTACTTTATCTCAGCACATGGTGCAAGAAAGGGACTTTCGGATACAGCCCTCAGAACGGCTGACTCAGGTTACCTTACAAGGCGTCTTGTTGATGTTTCACAGGAACTCATTATTCGTGAGACGGACTGCAGCATCACAAGAAAAGAGATTCCGGGTATGTATGTAAAGGCATTCATTGACGGAAAGGAAGAAATCGAGGGACTTGCAGACAGAATTACGGGACGTTATCTTGCGGAGGATATTATTGATCCGGTTACCGGTGAGGTAGTTGCAGAGGCTAATCATATGGTAACACCTAAGAGAGCTGCAGCGATTGTTAAGACTGGCGTTGAAAAGGTTAAGATTCGTACCATCCTCACATGCCGTTCACATACAGGAATATGCTCAAAGTGCTATGGTGCAAATATGGCAACCGGTCAGGCTGTTCAGGTTGGTGAGGCTGTTGGTATTATTGCCGCACAGTCAATCGGTGAGCCGGGTACACAGCTTACCATGAGAACCTTCCATACGGGTGGTGTTGCCGGTGATGATATCACACAGGGTCTTCCTAGAGTAGAGGAGCTTTTTGAGGCAAGAAAGCCAAAGGGACTTGCAATCATTGCAGAGTTCGGCGGTGAGGTTTCTATCAGGGACACAAAGAAGCAGCGCGAGGTTGTTGTTACTGATAATGAGACAGGAGCTTCAAAGGCATATCCTATTCCATACGGTTCAAGGATTAAGGTGCTTGAGGGCGATGTTCTTGAGGCAGGTGCCGAGCTTACGGAGGGTAGTGTAAATCCGCACGATCTCCTTAAGATCAGAGGTGTTCGTGCTGTTCAGGATTATATGATTCGTGAAGTACAGCGTGTTTACAGACTTCAGGGTGTTGATATCAACGATAAGCATATTGAGGTTATCGTTCGTCAGATGCTTAAGAAGATTCGTATTGACGATAAGGGAGATTCGGATTTCCTTTCAGGAACGACAGTTGATGTAATCGACTTTAACGAGAAAAATGAAGAGCTTGTGGAGAAGGGACTTAAACCTGCTACCGGCACTCAGATAATGCTTGGTATTACTAAGTCTTCACTTGCAACTAATTCATTTATGTCGGCAGCTTCATTCCAGGAAACAACGAAGGTGCTTACAGAGGCAGCAATTAACGGACGTATTGACCCGTTAGTAGGCCTTAAAGAGAATGTAATTATTGGTAAGCTTATCCCTGCAGGTACGGGTATGAAGAGATACCGTGATGTTAAGCTTAACACTGACGTAACTAAGGAAGTTGTTGATGAGAATGATGAAATAGGCATCTCAGAGGATGATGTAGTTACGGTTGAAGAATAAAATTAATAAATTTTTTAATAACAGGTACACAAAACTTTGTGTGCCTGTTATCATTTAAGTATATGAAGGCTTGAATATAAGAGGGGAGAATGAGAAGTATGAAGGCTAAGGCTCTGGTTAAATTTACAGCAGGAAAATTTTCAGGCACTCTGTGTGCAGTATTGCTGATGACAGCATTTCTGGTACAGCCGGTGTCTGCGGATGATAATAACAAATGCGGACTTATCAGTATCCCGGCACCTGTCAAGGTGGAGAGGGAAGAAATAAGTGATGACGGTGATACGGAGGAAATCTATATATCTCCTATAAGCGCGTCCGCGGAGGAAGATTATTGGGGACAATACGCAGGTACCTTTTATTACAATCTTTTAAGCAGTAAGGAAAAGATAATATGGGACAAGTATTATTCGGCTGCAATGGCGGTATTCTCATCGAATGCACATATGACAGAAACAGCCACAGTAAATTTTAATTCAAGTGATAAAATAACCGAGGACGAGATTACCAAGGTAAACCAGCTTTTTTATTATGCCAATCCGCAGTTTTATTTTTTAAATGGTGCCAGCACATACAGCTGCTTTAATAATGGTTATGTCGCGCGTGTTACATTAGGCATTGCTGAGGATTTTCAGGATGGAACAAAAAGAAGCAGTGCAACAAAAAAATTTAAGTCAAAGCTTGACGAATGGCTTAAACAGGTAAGTGAGGGAGAATATGATGAGGATAAGGTTAAGCTTGCTCATGATATTGTTACAACCAATACCATATATAAAACTGATTCTGCCAACAATCAGTCGGCATACAGTCTTGTTGTCGGCGGAGAAACCGTATGCGCCGGATATGCGGCAACAATGCAGCTTCTTTTAAATGCGTCGGGCATTGATACGATTGAAGTAACCAGTGAGGTGCATGGCTGGAATATGGTAAAAATACATGACATATGGTATACGATTGATGCTACATGGGATGACATAGGTTTGGAGGATAATCCGATATACTATTTATTTTATAACAAGAGTCTTGCGACACTCCTTAGCAATGACAAGGATAATGCGCATGAAATGAACAGCATTTATGAGGATTTAGTACCGGAGGCACTCTACGATTCCACCACGGCAGACTGGGACTACAGCAGAGCATACTTTAAACAGGGCGATTATGTATATTTTAAGGTGAATGACAATGAAAAATTAGCGAACAGACTGGCAAAAGCGATAGATGTCTTAAATAACGCATTATACAGTAATGTGCCTCAAAAGGTTGATTATGATGATAATGAATATGAGGTACAGAATCCGGGGACGGAAAGTGAACAGGATGAAATTCTGACAGGGTGGATTACTGAAGACGGTAAGGAGTACTGGTATGAAAACGGTGTTAAGCAGGGCGTAAAATATAATGAAGACGGTTCGATAGATTTATCCTACCGCGGCAAGGAAATATATGACCCTGATTCGGACGCGTGGTACTGGCTGGATAATGTGCAGGGCGGAGCTAAAGCAGTAAGCAAGGATGTATACCAGGAATCAGCTGCGGGTGTTTGTGCCGGCGACAGCAAAACGGGCACGGGCAAATGGGTGCGCTATAATGCAGCCGGAGAAATGGTAAAGGGATTTGACTCGGACGGAGAAAATTACTATTATTTTGATGAAATGTACGGAACAATGGCAAAGGGCTATTATTCTGTTAATGGTGTAGAATGTTATTTCAATGTTGATACCGGAGTCCTTGAAAATGTATTCTATTTTCCATACAATAATGGCTGGAATTTATCCGAGGACGGGTATTATTACTGGTTTGAGGATTATCAGCGCCAGGGATACAGCATAGACCCGCAATATCGCGGCAAGGAAATATATGACCCTGATTCGGATGCATGGTATTGGCTGGATAATGTGCAGAATGGAGCCAAGGCTGTAAGTAAGGATGTATATCAGGAATCTCTGGCTGATGATGAAGGTAATATAGGCAAGTGGGTACGCTACGATTCAGAGGGACATATGATAAAGGGCTGGTGCGCAGGCAAAGGTGCAGATGCGGTTGAAATCAGCAGTCCGTTGGAAGCGGCAGGCAGGGATGTGTATTATTTCGACCCTGTATACGGAACAATGGCAAAGGGTACGGTCAGCATTGACGGCAGTACATATACTTTTGATAGTATTACGGGTATTCTTAAGTAGTAATTATACATTGCATTAAAGTGTAAAATTGGGTAAAATAAGGTTATCTTATTAATCCGAATATGAGGTTTGGGGTTATGTATCGGTTTCGCAATAACGTAATGAATCTGATAATAATGCTGTGTGACTGTCTGGTGATTTTTGGCAGTATGTATCTTGCTAATTATATAAGGCATGGACATTGGATGCCGGAGCAGTATGCACTCAGCATTGCGTTTATGTTTATAATTGCATATGTATTGATTTATCTTGTTGTAGATTTGAACCGTAGGATTGCAACTAACGGCTATTTTGCCGAGCTTATGGTATGCATAGAGATAAATATAGGCGTTACTGCGCTGGGCATTATGATAAATTATTTTGTACGTCAGGTAGAGGTGGATTTCTCCAGAGGAATGGTTGGATATTTCTTCGTGATAGATACGCTTCTTATGTATGCGGAGCATTACTGCATCAAGAAGCTGATGGAAAGGCTTTCGGCAAGAAATGTCAACACCAGGCAGCTCTTTATTGTATGTGATGATGATAATGTAGCAGGACTTGTGGACCAGATTCGTGCAAAAAACAGCTGGGAGTACAGGATAAGAGGTATTGCCATTATGGACAGGGATAAGGTTGGAGATAAGATTCTTGATATCCCGATTGAGGCAAAGGACAGGGCAACGCTTCTTGAGTATTGCAAGTCCAATATCGTCGATGAAATGCTGATAGTAACCTCTAACAGAGAAATAATGGATGCCGTTGACGAAATTCTTTCCATGGGAGTAACGGTTCATGTGGGAATTAAGAGCCTTAACTTAGATTTCAGAGGCAACTCGACGGTTTCTATGATTGGTGACCAGCCGGCAGTAACCTATGCCAACAGGTTCTTGTCAATGCGTCAGGCGGCAGCTAAGAGAGCATTGGATATTGTCGGAGGCATTGTCGGCTCCGTTATAACGATATTTCTGACGATTTTTTTGGGACCTCTCATCAAATTAGAATCGCCGGGACCGGTTTTCTTTAAGCAAAAGAGAGTCGGTAAAAACGGAAGATATTTTATGATGTATAAGTTTCGTTCAATGTATGTCGATGCAGAGGAACGTAAGAAAGCATTGATGGCTGAAAACGAGATGGACGGTCTTATGTTTAAGATGGAAAATGACCCGAGAGTAACTAAAATAGGCGCATTTATCCGAAAGACAAGTCTTGATGAATTTCCACAGTTCTTTAATGTACTTAAGGGAGATATGAGTCTTGTCGGAACAAGACCGCCTACGGTGGATGAATTTCTTCAGTATAGGAGCTACCACAAGATGCGCCTATCCATAAAGCCCGGAATTACCGGACTTTGGCAGGTGAGTGGCAGAAGCAATATTACGGATTTTGAAGAAATAGTAAAGCTGGATGTTCAGTATATAAATGAATGGAAGTTCAGCCTTGACCTGAAGATACTGTTACAGACGATTGCGGTTGTATTTAAACACGAAGGTGCGAAATAAATTTGGTAATTATATGGATAATCGTAAAAGACGGCATGAAAATGATATAAACAGGGCGAAAAATAAAATTATAAGTCAGAAGAATATTCTGACTTTATTTTGTTGTGCAATTTTGAGCCTGATTTATATATCCAACATAAAGAATTTATATCAGCTTTATGTTTTAAATGATGAGTTTGGTTATTGGGCAAATGCGGCATATTTTACAGGCTATGACTGGTCCGGTGCTGCATCAATATCGCCGTATTATTCATACGGCTACAGCCTTTTTCTGGCACCGCTTCTTAAGGTGATAGCCAATCCTCTTACAAGATATCGTGCTGCGATAGTTTTAAATGTTATTTTTTATGTTCTGGGATTTATTTTGTCCGTAAGGTGTGCGGATGATATTTTTTCAAAGAAAATAAAAGCTTCACTTAAGGTTTTTGTTTGCTTTTTTGTTGCATTGTACTGCAATAATCTTGTGCAGGTTAACATAACATGGGGCGAAGCACTTATGTATTTTATGTTCTGGCTTGTTATAGACACCTTTATGCTATACCAGAAGGAGAAAAAGCTGGGCTGGCTTTTGGCGTTTTTGGCGGAAATCAGCTATATGTATATGATTCATCAGAGGGCGCTTGGAATAGTGGCTGCAGGTATTACGGTACTGCTTATAGAATTTGTTGTTGCGCATACACATAGAAGAATTAATATTAAAAGAGTTCTAAGCGTTATGGCAATCGTTTTTGCCTGCATTGCCCTTAGTGTGGTGCTTAAGGGAGCATTAACCGGAAATCTGTGGAGTGGTCAGGATGCGAACCTTGCATCACAGAATGATTATGCCGGTCAGCTTGAAAAGATTATCTACTGTGTAAGCTCGGCAGAGGGTTTTACGTCGGCGCTGTCAAGCTTTGCAGGAAAGACATTGTATCTTATATGTGCAAGCTGCGGACTTTTGCTGTGGGGCTTCATATGCTGCATAAAAAGGATGTGTTCACTAAAAAGCACACGCAAGTATGTGTATCTGTTTATGCTGTTCTCACTTATATATACCACGGTAATCAGCAGTATATTTATGGTTTACGGCGGTTCGAGGGTGGACTGTGTTTTGTATGGCAGATATACGGAAATGATAGTGGGACCGCTTCTTCTTGCCGGTCTGGCACGTATGCTGGGCAAAAAAGGAACCTGGCGTGAGTTTGTGGCAGGTGAGTGCGTGATTCTTGCTTCAACACTTATTTCGTTGTATGCGTTAAAAACGGCAAGTACCTACACCTCCATACACAGCGTCGGCAGCAGCCTGTTTTATAATGATTACAGTGATAAATTTCTGATATGGTATTATATGGCATTTGGTATGCTGGCGTATCTTCTTTGGTATATTTCTTCGATGCTCGGCATTAAAAAATACAGATTTGCGGCTGTTATAATTCCGATTATATTTTCAGCAGCTTACTGGGTAATTTGCACCGATAAGGTGTTGGATAGAGAAATAAATTCCGGACAAAGAAATATGAAAATAACCTATAAAATGGCGGATTTTCTTGAAAAAATGCCGGAGGATACGGAATTATTCTTTACAGTAAATTATGAGGTGCCATTTTACTGTAACAGACAAATTGAACTTATACAATATGCAATAAAGGATAGAACAATTAAGCTTACAAGCAATGAAGAACTGTCAGAAAAAGATAGTGACAATTATTTCCTGATACAATATGGTCTTGATGGTATTGACCTTGAAAAGTATGATATAATTATGCAGGGCTGTGGAATGTATATTATGGCTGTAAAAGACTCGGCTGCAGCACTTACGGGATTTGTTGAACTCTCCGAAAGTCCGGTATATTTTGATGAAACTATGATGTACAGTGAGACAGCGGATGAAGAATATACATTTGAAACACTGCATAATCAGGGTTTTATGCTGATCAGCCAGTCACTTACGTTGACAAGAGGAATGTATGAAGTTACAATGTCACTGAATGCAGAGAATATGACGGATGAAGTCATCGGATACTTTGATGCTGCCTCTGAGTATGTGAATGTTGAGACAACTAATGTGCTAACCAGAGAGGCCGTTGAGGAAATGGGCGACGGCAATGGCAATATTGACATTGTATATACATTTTGGAGTGAGGATGTATTGAATAATGTCGAGTTACGATTCTATTCCTGCGGTAATGCTGACGTGAAGTTAAACAGTCTGTCATACAGAAGGATTGAGTAGTGGAGGGATATTCAATGAAGGTACTTAGTGAACAAAGTAATCTAAGAAGCATATTTAAATGGATAGGAAGGTTTGCGGTGGCTGCCGTATTTCTGGCGGGGTATGTCTGGCTGACGGTAAGCTATACACATCAGAAAATATGTACATCAAAGTACTCCTTTGTGTGGCTGAGTATTCTATATATTGCATTATGTATTCCGGCTGTGCTCAGAACCTTTAAAAGCAATGTACGTGTCATCACTAATAAAAATGTTATTGCTGTATGCTCAGTAGTTATGCCGCTGATATGCTTTTATGTGGAAGAATACATATGGAATTATACATATCTGTGGAGAATTAACTATATATACATTATACAAAATTGGGCTTTGCTTTTGATGATAGAAATGGCATTGGTATTGATTTTGAACCGTCCCACAGCCGTCTATCTTGGGATGTTGTGGTTCTCATGGTTTTACGGACTGGTAAATTACTATGTCCTGCAATTTAAAGGAAACGTACCGACGCCGAATGATATATTAGCGATGGGAACAGCAATGAATGTAGCCTCAAGCTATACTTTTTGGCTTAATTCTTCCATAGTTAAAGCAACTATGTTCTGTCTTGCTGTAAGCGATTTGCTTATCTTTTTTACGATAAAACTTTTAAAGACACCAAATAAAAAAAATAGACGAATTTGTCTGTCACTGGGAGCAGCGGATATTATTATCCTTGCCGTATTTTTTTGCACGTGCAGCTTTGAGGATGTATTAGGTATTTCAATCAGGGCATGGGACCCGACGTGGAGTATTCGCGGATACGGAGCTTATATTTCATTTGCAGCGCAGCTTCAGAATATGAAGGTGCACAAGCCGGAGGGCTATTCGGCACAGAAGGCTCAGGAGATATTGGCAGAATATGAGAGTGGTGAGATAAATCAGATTGATTTATCATCTGCACCGACCGTGATTGCTATTATGAACGAATCATTTTCCGACCTTAAGGTTGTGGGAGATTTTGAATCGGATGATTATATGCCTTATTTTAACAGCATGAACGGATATTTAATGAAGGGTTACGTATACGCATCGGTATGCGGAGGCGGTACATGCAATTCTGAATTTGAGTTTTTGACCGGAAGTTCTATGGCGAATCTAAATCAGGGCGCATATCCTTATCGGACGTATAATTTAAAAAATTGCAGTAATATTGTGGAAACTTTCAGTAAGCTGGGATATGAAACGATAGCTGTTCATCCGGCAGCGGCTAACAACTGGAATCGTGCAGTGGTTTACAGAAATTTTGGATTTGATGAATTTTTCTCACTTGAAGATATGAGCGATGTGGAGTATTTATCTTGGACGCCGTCAGATATTTATGACTATAAACAAATAATGCAGGCATATGAGGAAAGGGAAAAGCCTGTATTTATTTTTAATGTCACAATGCAGAATCATGGAGGATATTATTATCCACTGGACGAAACGAAGATGTCCATTGTCAAGACTGAAGAAGAATATGAGGATGTGATTAATTATCTGTCCCTGATAAAGGCTTCTGATGATGCGTTTAAGGAGCTCATAGAATATTTTTCAAATCAGACGGAGCCGGTTATCATATGTATGTTTGGTGACCATCAGCCTGAACTTGACAGTACCTTTTTTGATTCCATAATGACGGATTCACAGCGGGAAAATGCGGAACAGAGCCGTTTTATCACGCCATATGTGATATGGAGTAATTATGATACCGGCATACAGCCGCAGGAAAAGGATATGAGTATCAATTACCTTGGTATGAATTTAATGCAGCTTGCAGGAATTAGTACGGAATACTCGAATTATCTGCTGGATATGCAGTCATATATTCCGGTAATCAATGTAGTAGGTTATCAGACCGCGGACGGGGTATGGCATTCGTCCGATGAAGAAAATGATAAGATTAATGAATACAAATTGCTTCAATATTATGAAATGTTTGAACAGAAGTAAGAAATCTTACTTCTGATAGAGTAAGTATGCATATGGAAGATGTTTTAGTTGTAGGAACAAAAGATTTGTGATAATCTATATTAGTATATTTGTGTCCTGCGGCGTTGGCTGCAGTATATATGAAACAGGAGTTTTGTTATGAAGCTTATTATACAGATACCATGCTATAATGAGGCGGAAACACTGCTTGTCGCATTGAATGATTTGCCAAAGCATATAGATGGTATTGATGAAATAGAATATTTAATTATTAATGACGGAAGCAGTGATGACACCGAGAGGGTTGCCAAGGAGTGGGGCGTACAGTATGTGGTGCATTTTAAGCGTAATCTGGGACTTGCCAAGGGTTTTATGGCAGGACTCGACCTTGCACTTAGAAATGGCGCGGATATTATTGTCAACACTGATGCGGACAACCAATACTGCGGAGAGGATATCGAGAAAATAGTAAGACCTATTCTCGAGAAACAGGCAGATATTGTTATAGGTGAAAGACCAATTGATGAAACAGAGCATTTTTCACCGCTTAAAAAGAAGCTGCAGCACTTTGGAAGCTGGGTGGTAAGAAAGGCGTCCAAGACGGATATACCGGATGCGCCCAGCGGTTTCAGGGCGTACAGCAAGCATGCTGCGATGCGTATGAATGTGCATAATGAATATACATATACATTGGAAACAATTGTTCAGGCGGGACGTAATAAAATGGCAATTATGTCAGTTCCGGTAAGAACCAATCCTGAGCTTAGGAAAAGCCGTCTTTTTAAAAGTATGTGGGGTTATATTAAGAAGTCTGTGCTTACCATACTAAGGGCTGTGCTTATGTATAAGCCGTTATTTTCATTTTCAGTGGTTGGTCTGTGCTTTGTAGTTCCGGGATTGCTGCTCGCAGCGAGATATTTTATTTATATGCTGCAGGGAGCAGGTTCAGGACATGTTCAGTCGGTCATCCTGGCAATGCTGCTTATCATTATCGGAGTGCAGAGCTTTATGATGGGTATGCAGGCGGATATTATATCTGCCAATCGAAAGCTGATTGAAGATACACAGTTTAGAATCAAGAAAATGGAATTTGCACTTCTAAATCCTGACGGAAGCCTTAGGGACGAGCTCAAGAATACGGAAAAGGTTGATTCCAAAACGGATATGAAGGATACGAAAGGTAAATAAATGCAGGAAGCTAAGAAAAAATTGCTGATAACAGCTTCTACGTTCCCTAGATTTGAAAAAGACACCGAACCGAGATTTATTTTGGATTTGGCAAAAGAGATGACGAAATATTTTGATGTCACGGTGCTTGTGCCGGCTGATAAGACAGCACTTGATGAGGAGATATTGGAGGGAGTAAGAGTTAAAAGATATCATTATTTTCCTGTACGAAAATGGGAAACTCTTTGCTACCCGGGTGCGATAGTGCCGCGCATAAAGGAAAAGAAAATCAGGATATTTCTTGTTCCGTTTTTATTTATATCACTGTATGCACAAATGCGTAAAATAATAAAGGATTATGATGTGGTGCATGCACATTGGATAATTCCTCAGGGAATTGTCCAGTCATATTTTAAAAAGCCGTATATCATAACCGGACATGGAGGTGATGTTACATCACTTAACAGCGGACCGTTAAGGCTCCTTAAGAGGAGGTGTCTTAAGAGGGCTGGATATGTCACGGTTGTTTCGTCGCATTTAAAGGAAAAGGTCATAGAATTATGCCCGGGAATCCAGCCTTCAATAATTTCGATGGGCGTTGACACGGGTAAATTCGGCAGGCAGTATAGGATTGATAATTATTTTGGTCAGGGAAACAGACCGGTAATACTTTTTGTAGGTCGACTGGCTGAAAAGAAGGGTGTTGCTTACTTAATAGATGCATATGAAAGTGTTATAAAGGAAGCTGATGCAAGAGGTGCAATGCGTCCCCTCCTTGTGATAGTCGGGGACGGACCTCTTATGGAAGGTCTTAGGAAACAGGCACAGCATTTGGAAGGTGATGTGGTATTTCTGGGTGCTAAAAGCCATGAGGAGTTAAAAACCATCTATGCAAGTGCAGATATTTTTGCAGCTCCATCCGTGACGGCTCAAAACGGAGACCAGGAAGGACTTCCGACCACAATACTTGAGGCAATGGCATCCGGACTTGCGGTGGTAGCAAGCAGCCATGGAGGAATAAAGGAGCTTATAGAAAACGGAGGAAACGGAATCCTTGTGCAGGAAAAAAACAGCAGGCAGCTTGCAGAGGGTATAAACAGACTGCTCTATGATGAACAATTACGCCAAAAAGTGCTGCAGCAGGCTGCTAAGACAGTTGAAAAATATGATTATGAAGAATTGGGAAGACAGTATGCGCAGGTGCTAAGAAACATTATATAGTCAACCATGCAGTGTTGATTGGAGGAGAAATCATATGGATAGGCATGAACTTATTGAGAAAATAAAAAAGATAAATTATAAAGAAATGATAATTCCGGCAGTGTTATTCGGTATTGTGCAGGCAATCTGCCTTTCAATTTATAATTATGAGTCCTTTATATATTCATTTAATGATGCTTCGAAGATATGTTATATGCTTGAGATATTTTTCTTGCATGGATTTATCTTTTATGCAGTTTCAACGATTGCGTCTGTCCTATTGCATAATATAAAGAAAGCGGGTAGTGATTCATACAGTAGGAAGAAAAGCATTTGGAATAAATATGCAGGCGCTCTTTCTTTTGTAATTATACTGGCATGCTGGATGCCGTGGCTTATAATATTCTACCCTGGTTCCGTATGGTTTGATATGAGCTACCAGATAGACCAATACTATGGATATTATGATTTTTCTTTGCATCCGGTATTTGCAACATTGGTGATGGGAAAATGTATGGATATTGGTAAGCATCTTTTTAACAGTGACAATGTGGGGGCGTTTATTTACATACTGCTTCAGTCAATTGTTTGTGCATATGCGTACAGCAGGGTGGTAAGCTGGATAAATAAACATAAAACACCGGTTTGGGTACAGCTTGTGGCAATAGCGTATTATGCCCTGCTTCCTGTTTTTGGCTCTGTTGCTCAGTATGGCGTAAAGGATGTAATGACATATGGATTGTTTACGCTGTACACTGTTATTGTAATAGAGTGTTATGAGCAGATAACAAATAAAGAAAAACTCAGTATAAAAAATATTTTAAAATATGCCGTTATAACGATTATTCTGTCCTTGTACAGAAAGGAAATGATAATGGTCTGCTGCATTGTAACCTGTGTATTTGCTTTGTATGCGTTAATACGCAGGGACATTAAAAAGGTTATCGTATGGTGTGCGCTGGCTGCGGTGGCAATCATGGCGTATAAAGGCTTTAATGTTATTATTGTAAATGGAGTTATGCAAAGAGAAGTCTATGGAGGATACGATTCGTCCGAAAGTATGTCAATTCCGCTTCAGCAGATTGCAAGGACTGTATATTATAATGATGACATAATAAGCGATGAAGAAAAAGAAGTCCTTAACAGCTGCTTTAGTTATGGATATAATGAAATTGCAGGACACTATAACCCGTATCTTTCAGATCCGATAAAATACTCTTTTGATACAGGAAAGGAAGGCTTTTGGAAGGTTTATTTTTCTTTGTTAAAAAAGGCACCGTTAACATATGTGGAAGCAACAATCGCCAATTCTTTCGGTTATTATTCGGTTATTCCGCCTTTGCCTTCGACGGTTCATGATGCACCGACAAACGGAACTCCGGGCGACAGGTATCTGTATTACATAAACATAGATATGGATGGTGATATCGGAATGATTGATATTGCCTATAAAGATTCTACGGCAAAGTATAGGGGTATACTGACAAATTATGCATTGGGAATAAGGGATATCCCCGTTCTCAGCCTGATTTACAGCTTAGGCTTTTATACCTGGGTTTACCTGTTTTTCTTATATTGGCAGCTTAAGAATAAGAAGAATTTACGGGAGATAATAATATATATACCTACAGGACTAATAATACTGGTGTGCATTGCATCACCTGTAAATGACTGCTTACGATATTTTGTAAGTGTGATTGCTGCAATGCCTATAATAATGTCATGGACATACATAGGACAGAGGGAGGAAAATTAATGGATAGGATAGCTGTTTTAATCCCTTGTTATAATGAGGGCAGGACAATTGAAAAGGTAGTGACGGATTTTAGAAAGGTGCTGCCGGAGGCTGTTATATATGTATATGATAATAACTCGTCGGATGGCACGGATAAGCTTGCACAAAAAGGGGGGGCACTGGTCAGATACGAGCATCAGCAGGGCAAGGGAAACGTCATAAGAAGAATGTTTTCGGAAATTGATGCGCAGTGCTATATTATGGTGGACGGGGATGACACCTACCCGGCAGAGGCGGCACGTGAGATGGCAGATAAGGTGCTTAATGACAGAGCTGATATGATTGTCGGAGACAGGCTTTCGTCAACTTATTTTGAGGAAAATAAACGTCCGTTTCATAATTTCGGAAATTCAATTGTCAGATGGAGCATAAATACGCTTTTTAAAAATGACATAAAGGATATAATGACGGGTTACAGAGCGTTTAGCTACCGTTTTGTAAAAACGTTTCCGGTTTTGTCCAAGGGCTTTGAAATTGAAACAGAAATGAGTATCCATGCGGTGGATAAAAATATGTTTGTTGAAAATGTAGTTATTGATTACAGGGACAGACCTGAGGGCAGTGAATCCAAATTAAATACTTATGCGGACGGTTTCAGGGTTATAAGGACAATTGCAAGGCTTTTTAGTACATACAGACCGCTTCAGTACTTTGGAACGATTGCATTTGTACTGATGGCGGTGGCGATTGCATTTTTTATTCCTGTATTTGTGGATTATGCCAAAACAGGTCTGGTGTTAAGATATCCTACCCTGATTGTCTGTGGTTTTGTGGCGATTGCTGCCATACAATCGTTTTTTGCAGGATTGGTACTTAAGAATATATATCAGAAGAACAGACAGGATTTTGAAATGGACCTTTACAGGGTGACATCTGAAGAACAATTAAAGCTGAAGGAAAATTAAGATTTAAAAAGGCAGAAATGTAATGGAATGGATTAGTAAATTAAAAGAATATAAAAGACTGCTTGGCAAATTAGTTGCAAATGACCTCAAATCAAGGTATTCCGGTTCAGTGTTTGGTATTGTGTGGGCGTTTGTACAGCCGTTGGTTACCATACTTGTATTTTGGTATGTATTTCAGAAGGGATTTCGTAATCCTCCGGTTGATGATGTTGAGTATATATTGTGGTTTATTGCAGGTTATATACCGTGGACGTATTTTAATGACGGCGTAATTTCCTCGACCAATGTGCTGTATGAATATTCATACCTTGTAAAAAAGATGAAGTTTCCGGTATGGCTGCTTCCGATTATTAAAGTGTTCTCTTCACTATATATACATATATTTTTTGTTGTGTTCGTTGTCGGAATGTATTTCCTTTACGGCTATACGCCTAATATCGCATGGATAAGCATTATATATTATTCGTTTTGTCTGACGGTGATGCTTATCGGCATCAGTTATTTTATGTCATCGCTTGCTGTATTCATAAAGGATGCACAGCAGATGGTTAATGTTATCCTCCAGATAGGCTTTTGGCTGACCCCGATATTCTGGTCGGATAGTTCGATGAATGCGGGTATCCTGAAGATATTAAAATTTAATCCGCTTTATTATATAATCAGCGGTTACAGAAGGGCATTGATCAGTGCAGAGGGCTTTTGGACATGGTCGGCATCAATGACGGTGTATTTTTGGTTTGTAAATATAGTATTGGTTGCTGTCGGAATCGGAGTGTACAGAAAATTAAAGGTACATTTCTCTGATTTATTATAGAGCAGCCGTATTCTGCAGTGAGGAAAATTATGGCTAAGTGTGCATTGGATATAAGGCATGTTACAAAAGAATATAAATTGTATGAAAACCAGCTGGACAGGCTTAGGGAGTCCTTCAGCCCCTTTAAGAAGGAATACCACAGAAAGTTTTTTGCATTAAGTGATGTCAATTTCCAGATAATGGAGGGCGAGAAGGTTGGAATTATCGGAAGCAACGGCGCAGGAAAGTCCACACTTCTTAAGATAGTCACCGGAGTGCTTAATCCGACGCAGGGAAGCGTTGTGGCAGGAGGAAGAATTGCCGCGCTTCTTGAGCTTGGAGCAGGCTTTAATCAGGATTATACCGGAATTGAGAATATTAAGCTTAACGGAACCCTTATGGGGTATGATGATGATGAAATCGAAGAGAAGATGAAGAAGATAATTGAATTTGCAGACATAGGCGATTTTATTGACCAGCCTGTCAAGTCATATTCGAGCGGTATGTTTGTAAGGCTTGCGTTTGCGACCCAGATATTTTCAGAACCGGATATCCTTATAGTTGATGAAGCATTGTCGGTAGGAGATATAAGATTTCAGCAGAAATGTTACCGCGCAATGGAGTCCCTTATGGAGGACAAGACAGTTGTGCTGGTAACTCACGATACAGCCGCAGTTGCCAGATTTTGTGACAGGGTTGTGTGGATAAATCATGGTAAAGTGATGTTTGATGGGGATACCGCACAGGGTCTCAAGCTTTATCAGGAGTTTCTTATCAATCAGGCAATTGAAGAAAACCGCAGAGAAGGCAGCAATGCACAGGCAGAGGATACCAAAGCAGTTGAGATATCAAGGGAATTCAGAAAGAATAAGACGGAAAATCCGGACAATGAACAGAACACGAGGCTTCAGCCGATACCCAATGATGCTCATATGATTGGAAATGGCAGTGCGACGATTACGCACTGTGGTCTGTTGGATGAGAAGAATGATGTAATTGAACTTGTAGAACCGGGACAGAAGGTAAAGCTTGTCACGAATGTCAGGTTTCACAGGCTGATAGAGCGTCCGCTGTACGGACTTACACTGAGGGACAGGCTTGGAAATGTAATGTTTTCACTTAACAGTGAAATGCTCGGGGTCGAATTAAAGACGACGGATGGTTATATTCAGTATGGACTGGAGTTTGTAATGCCGCAGCTTAATCATGGAGAGTATACGGTTTCAGTTGCAGTGGCGGACGGATACCAGCAGGATCACGTACAGCTGTGCTGGATTGATGATGTATGTATTTTCAAGATAAAAGAAAGGCAGTATGATTTGCCGGGTTTCTTTTATATCACACAGGGAGATATCACCAGTACAAGGCTTAAGTAGATTATTATTGTCGGAGAGGAATATAATATGAGTGCCAGTGATGTATTTACCGGTGAAAGATTCGTGCCGGGAATAGAAAATGAACAGCTGCAGGCGGAGCATATGCAGAGATACCAAAGCCTGGATGAGCTTGTAAAGAATAAGAGAGTTCTTGACGCGGCATGCGGAGAAGGCTATGGAAGTGCCTATATGGCACAGTATGCCCAAAGTGTAGTGGGGATAGATTTGGATGAGGCTGCCGTAAAAAGAGCTGCCCGGCACTATGGAAACCGAAACAACCTTAGCTACAAGGTTTGTGATATAAGCGATTTATCATTTATTGATGATAACAGCATGGATGTGGTTGTGTCCTTTGAAACAATAGAACATGTTCCGCAGGGGATTCAGGCAAAGTTCCTTTCAGAGATAAAGCGCGTTTTGGCAAAGGACGGAATACTTATGATGTCCACACCTAATAAAAAGCTATATTCTGACGAGCCGGGATATCATAATGAGTTCCATATCAAGGAGTTCTATGAGGATGAATTCGTAAGCTTTATTAAGGATAAATTTGCCAATATTAAGCTGTATGAGCAGTACAATGAAGCTGTATCAGTAATTGACAGCAGGGAAAGTGAAGAAACAAGAATAAAATATATAAAGGAATACGCAAAATACACAGGAAAAGGGATGTTTATGCTTGTCATGGCAAGTGACGCACAGCTTCCCATGGTTAATCTTAATTCCATATATATGAAACCGACCCCTGAATATTCGGTAATGCATAACAGGATAATCAGTCTTCAAAATGAGGTTGAAGAAAGAAATGCGCACCTTAAAAAGCTTGATGAAGAAATAGAAGTATTAAGAGAAGAAAATCGGCGAATCACCGAATATGAACAGCGTATAGAGATGCTTCTTGAAACTGAGCGTGCCTATGAACATGAAAAAGGTACGCATGCGTATAAATTTGCAAAGAAGCTGCAGAAGGTGGGAGATTTTATTCTGCCTGTAAACAGCAGGAGAAGATTTTTTGTTGGTATTGTGTCAAAAATTTTTAGACATCCTATCCTGATGCTTCATATAATAAATCCAAAAAGGATCAAGCATTTCTTTAAGTACCTAAAACTTGAGGGAATGTCAGGTGTGGTGAGAAGATATAAAGAAGCTGAGGAACTTGAAAAATATCATCTGAATCCGGAAAAATTTGCAGATTTGAACATCGAGCAGATTCAACAAAAAGAATCGTCGAGGATAGAAGACTATGAAAAACTAACGCTTCCAAAGACAACCAGCCCAACGGTTTCAATTGTTATTCCGGTATATAACGAATTTTACTACACTTATAGATGCGTAAAATCAATAATTGAAAATTCAGGTGACGTATCTTATGAGGTACTTATTGCAAATGACTGTTCGACGGATATTACTGACCAAATTGAGGAAGTAGTTTACAACATAAGATTGATTACAATGGAACATAATGGTGGTTTTCTTCTTAACTGTAATAATGCTGCAAAGTACGCCAAAGGAAAGTATATTATGTTTTTAAATAATGATACACAGGTTCAGAGAAATTGGCTTTCTCCACTTGTGGAACTTATAGAAAGAGATTCTTCTATTGGTATGGTGGGCTCAAAATTGGTATATCCTGATGGCTTTTTGCAGGAGGCAGGTGGCATTGTATGGAAGGATGCTTCTGCATGGAATTACGGACGCAGAAACAACATAGATGATCCGGAATACAATTATGTAAAAGAGGCGGATTATATTTCTGGTGCTGCAATTATGATAAAAGCAGAGCTATGGAGAGAGATTGGCGGATTTGATGAAAGATTTGTGCCGGCATACTATGAGGATACGGACCTTGCGTTTGAAGTAAGAAAGCATGGCTACAAGGTAATGTATCAGCCACTTTCAGTTGTGGTACATTTTGAAGGAGTGTCCAATGGGACTGATATAAGTACGGGATTAAAACAGTATCAGCAGGTAAACTTTGAAAAGTTCTATGAAAAATGGAAGGATATACTTGAAGCTGAACATGAAAATAATGGTGAGAATGTATTTACCGCAAAGGATAGAAGCGGACACAAAAAACATATTCTTGTCGTAGATCATTATGTTCCGCATCATGATCAGGATGCGGGCGGAAAATGTACATTTATGTATCTGAAGCTTTTTGTAAAAATGGGATTTAAGGTAACTTTCATTGGAGATAATTTTTTCAGGCATGAGCCATATACCACTGAACTTAACCAGATGGGTATTGAGGTTTTATATGGAAACTATTATTACAAAAATTGGAAGGAGTGGCTTAAACAAAATAGTCATTATTTTGATTATGTTTATCTGCAAAGACCACATATTGCGATAAAATATATTGATATCGTAAAGAAATACTCCAATGCAAAGATTTTCTATTTTGCACATGATCTCCATCATATTCGGGAATACAGGGAATATGAGCTTACAGGTGACAAACAAAAACTTAAAGCTTCAAAAAAATGGAAGAAGATAGAGTATAAACTTTTTGAAATGACGGATGTAGGACATGTAGTTGGTTCATATGAGCAGGAAATTATGCAGAAGGCATTTCCAAATAAACCGATTAGAAATATTCCGTTATATATGTATGAGGAATTACTCGAAGATATAAATAAAGATTTTGCAACAAGAAACGGCCTTTTGTATGTTGGAGGATTTGGACATCCTCCAAACATAGATGCCGTTCTATGGTTTGCTAAAGAGGTTTATCCATCAATACTGAAAAAATACCCGAATATGGTATGGCATATTGTCGGAGGTAAGGTACCATTGGAAATCCAAAATCTTGCAAGTGATAATATAGTTCTTGAAGGTTTTGTATCTGATGATAAACTTGACGAACTTTATCGCAAGTGTAGACTGGCAGTGGTGCCGCTTCGTTATGGTGCGGGAGTAAAGGGAAAGGTAGTTGAGGCAGGATATTACCAAATACCTTTAGTAACAACAAATATCGGTGCTGAAGGAATAAGTATAAAAGAAGGTTCTATGTTAATCGAAGATGACGCAGCAAAGATGGCAGATGTCATTTGTAGTTTATATGAGGATTATGACAGATTGCGTCAGATGTCAGATAATGGAAAATATTTTATTAAAAATAACTTTATGGTGTCTGAAGCTGAACGAATAATAAGATTGGATGCAGATGTATAGTTTTATAAAATATCTTAATATGCGGGATGAAAGGCGGTAGCTTTAAATGAGTACAGAGAAAATACTGGATGAATTAATTGAAAGATATCCGAAATTATCAGTATGCGGGCAGGATATCTTAGGGGCATATAAGATTATTGAAAAATCATATGAGGAGGGCGGTA
>CAYOHM010000004.1:27323-51562 GCA_964403785.1 uncultured Alistipes sp. | reverse complement strand
ATTTACCATTCTTCATATTTTCAAACAGTTCAAGGTTTTCTTCAACACTTCTGTCTCTGTAAGGGCTGTTTTTGCCCGGCTGTGTAAGAGTTCCTCTATACTCACGAATCTGTTCAGGTGTAAGGTCACAGACATATGCCTTGCCTTTTTTTATAAGAGAAAGTGCACATTCATACATTTTATCAAAATAAGATGATGCAAAGTACAGCCTGCCCTCCCAGTCAGCTCCGAGCCATTCGACATCCGCCTTAATCGACTCTACATACTCAATATCCTCTTTGGTGGGATTAGTATCATCAAAACGGAAATTAAACTCTCCGTTATATTTTTTTGCAAGCCCGTAATTCAGAAGGATTGACTTAGCGTGCCCTATGTGCAAGTATCCGTTTGGCTCCGGAGGAAATCTGGTCTTAACAACCTTGCAATGTCCTTCCTGTATATCCTTTTCAATAATCTGTTCAATAAAATTCTTGGAAATAATTTCGTTGTCCATAACCGCCTCCGAATAAAAATTATCACATTAACAGTAATTGTAGCACATATGGAAAAAAAATGAAAGCAATAAGAGCCCCAGACATATGAATGTATGGAGCCCCCTTCTCTAAAGCTACTAACGGGAATCGAACCCGTGACCTCCGCATTACCAATGCGACGCTCTACCGACTGAGCTATAGCAGCGCACAGCTTCCGAGGGGATTCGAACCCCCGACCTACTGATTACGAATCAGTTGCGCTACCAGCTGCGCTACAGAAGCAAAACTACAACAAAAGAGATTATAATACAGTTGCTTAAATAAATCAAGTGTAAATTATTTTATGAGATTATCATTTTTCCTTATAAATTACATTCCAAAAAAATCATACCATTTTTCAATAATGGCAGCTCTATTTGCACAAATGTATTGTTGTATCAATTTTAATTCTTTTTGCGGGATTTCGCTTTTGTTGTGTACTAATTCGATACCGTCTCGTTTAATCAAGAATTTTGTCGCATTCTCTGTCTGTTTACCTTTGGAAACGTGTACATGAATTGGTTCACCATCTTCCCTTGACCAAAAATAAAATTTATATCCCATAAAGTCAAGTAATGTTTTAGGCATATGCGGCGCCGCCTTCCCTTGCCATTTCCCATATAATGAAAGCATTATTTCGCAGATAATTTTCCATCTGCATCAGTTCATCTTCTGAAAAGCCATATGTCTTGTAAAAACGGTTTTCAGGCAGATTTCCTTCTGCAAAGTCAAAGTTTCCGTTTGCATTTAGTCTTTCAAAATAAACAGTTATACGGTCAAAACCATTTTTCTCTTCTATATCAGAAAATGTCAAGATAATATTATCTACCGTTGAATAATAGTTTTTCATAGTAGCCGCCTTTCCTGTTACTTACCCTCGTAAACTATTACAGAATCAACATCATATCCCTCAAGTCTCTTGCGTCCGTTAAGGCCTGCCAGTTCCATAAGGAAAATAATCTTAACAACCTTTCCGCCAAGCTGTTCAACCAACTTTATGCTTGCTTCAACTGTGCCGCCTGTCGCAATCAGGTCATCAACGATAACAACCCTGTCACCCGGCTTAATAGCATCCTTGTGCATTTCGATGGTTGCACTGCCATACTCAAGCTCATAAGAAGCCTCGATTGTTTCGCATGGGAGCTTACCCTTCTTACGCACCGGAATAAATGGCTTATGCATATTGTAGGCTATTGGCATACCAAAAATAAAGCCCCTTGATTCAAGACCAACCACTGCGTCAAATTCGACATCCTTTAAAAATTCCTGCATCTTGTCAATTGCCATATTAAGTCCGTCTGCATCCTGCAGTACACTTGTGACATCACGGAAAATAATTCCTTTTTCCGGAAAATCCGGAATACTTCTTACATAATCTTCCATCTTCTTCATAGCTAAATCCTCTTTCTGTGTATATATAATAATTATGCCTGTTCGTACAGTTTCTCCATAAATTCACGAGTACGGATAGCATTATCCGGACTTGTGTTTTCAAGAGAAATATGCACATACGGCTTACGTTCCTTTATATACTTCATAAGCAGCGGGTAGTTCAATTCTCCTTCTCCCGCAGGAATTGAAACAAGCTCATCGCCCTCAACCCTGTAATCTTTACAATGAATTACTGCGATATCATCACCGAGCAGCTCAAAAGCATCCTCAATAATCTTATCCTGACTGTCTGTATTTCCCGCATAAAGGAGATTTACCGGGTCAAAAATTATCTGAAGATTTGGCGAATTTATCGCATCCAAAACTCTGCGCGCACGCTCTAAATTGTATACAATGTGCTTATACACGGGCTCGATTGCGAATATAACACCCATCTTCTCACAATACTCTACGATAGGTTTTAAATTTTCAATAAATAATTCAAGAGCCGCCTCTGAATGATTTGCCTCCTCAAACTTATATTCAGCATTTACAGCACCGGTTTCAGTACCGACAACAGCGCAGCCAAGGATACTTGCGAATCTGATATGCGCCTTATACTTTTCTACTATTTCAGCATGCTTTACCGGGTCCGGATGACAAAGGTTGAGATAGCATCCGAGTACACATATATCCACCTTATTCTCATGGGCCAAATCCCTGATATACATCGCAAATCCCGGGGTCAACATTCCGTTATTAACCTTGTAATCATACACCGCTTTTGAAAGTGCAAGCTGAGTACACTTAAAGCCCTTATTATGGATATTTCTGAAAAGCTCATCAAGAGGAGCCTTCTCCATATCATGCGCACGAATTCCTAATCTCATAATCATCCCATCCTTTTTATAGTATTCTATTGATTTGATACCATACACTAAAATAATACAATTACGTGAAACCTGTGTCAAGAAAACATTGTTTTTGAGTTTCCGTATTTTTTATTTTATGGTGCTATGAAGCACAGCTTCATAAGCAATTTGCACGAGAATTGCGCAAAGTAAGCCAGCTTACTTATCGCAATTCTTGTGCAAAATTACCATATCACTTCGTGATATGTACCATAAAATAAAAAATACGGAAGCTCTATCACATTATTTGTTTTATCACAATCTGAACACTTCTTTTACCGTTATATTCGTTTATTGACGGATAGTAAATCACTGAAATGCTGTCATTTATATGCACTTCATCAAGTTCTGTTTCCTCCACGCCAAATTTGACTGCCTCAAATACCCTGCCATTCTCGTTTTTTATCAGCAGCTTTAGGACATTTTTATTTTTGCCAATTACATTTTTGCTTACAACCTTGAGATTCTTATCTGCAAATACCGGCTTTTCATTTCCGTTTCCAAACGGTTCCAAAACCGACAGCTGTTCAATAAGCTCTTCAGAAATATAGTCAAGCGGCATAGGAACATCTATCATTTCAACCGGTGTGAGCTCCTTTTCGGTAAGGTTCGCCTGTTCATTGAGTTTTTTTCTGAAGGTTTCAAGCTTATCAGGCTTTAAGGATACTCCTGCTGCCATAGGATGACCGCCAAACTTTGTCATAAGGTCACCCACACTGAGCAAATGCTCGAACATATTATAGCCTTCAATGGACCGTCCGGAGCCTTTAAGTCCTTCCTCGGACTCTGTAATAACCAATGTCGGTTTATAATATTTTTCACGCAGCCTTCCGGCAATTATCCCCGCTATGCTTTCATGACATTTGGGCAAATATACCACAAGCACGTTATCGTCTTTTAAGGATGTATTTTCCACCAGTTCAATTGCAGCCTGTGTCTGCTCGGCGGTTAATTTCTTCCTCTCGTCATTAAATGCCTTAAGGTCGCCCGCGAGCCTGTCCGCATCCGCCTTGTTTTTAGCAAGGAGAAGCTCAACTGCATATCCTGCACTGTCAAGTCTTCCGCTGGCATTAAGGCATGGTCCTATCACAAAGCCTATATGGTATGCACTAAGTGAACCCCTTGATATGGAATTTAACTCCATAAGGGATTTCAGACCTAAATTATCAGTGTTATTGATAAGCTTAAGTCCCTCTCTTACAATAATCCTGTTTTCACCCTGAAGCACCATAACATCACCGACTGTGGCAATTGCGGCAAATTCCAGAAGTTCATCCATAAATTGTGAGAAGTCATTTTCGGATATTTTCAGCATTTCAAAGCCATCTGTCAGCAAACGCTTAAGCAGACATTCTACAAGCTTATATGCCACAACAGCTCCGCATAAGCCCTTGAACGGATATTGGCAGTCCTCCTGCTTAGGGTTTACCACGGCATCTGCACATGGCAATATGTACGTTCTTTCGTCCCCCGACTGCTCAAATCTTATATCATGATGGTCCGTAACAATAACCGTTACTCCAAGCTCTTTTGCATATTTTATCTGCTCAATCGCGCTGATGCCGTTATCACATGTAATGATGGTATCAACACCGGCATCATATGCATCCTTTATAAGCCTCTCATTTATCCCATAGCCGTCATTAACACGGTGCGGAACCACATAATCAACTCTTGCACCAGCCGCAGTAAGTCCCTTCAGCAAAATACAAATGGAGGTCACGCCATCAATGTCATAATCTCCGATGATTCTTATATTTTTACCCAAGGAAATTTTCTCACGCAGGATACTTATTGCCTTCTCCATATCCTTCATTAAGAAGCCATCGTACAAATCCCTCCTGCTGCCATTCATATAGAGTTCAATTTCTTCCTCCGAAACCACATCACGATTCCTTATAATCCTGGCAATTACGGGATCAATACCGTATTTTTCACCTATTCCCTTAAAATCCGCCTTTTTGGCGTAAACCTTCCATATCGCACGCATAGCTTAATATCCCATAAACAGCTGTGCAATCGGCGAATCAGAAGAAAGAATAATTGTCTTTTCTCCTCCGGCAAATGCATTCTCAACAGCATCAAGACTTCTTATAAACGCATAGAATTCTCTCCTTGAATCATCCCCATAGGCCTCAGCAAGTATTCTCATATATTCCGCTTCACCCTCTGCCTCAATCTCAGCCGCCTGTGCCTCGGCATCCGATATACTGATTGCAACATCCTTATCCGTTGTGTTGCGTATTACCTGTGCATCAGCTTCGCCCTCAGCCGTGTATGTCGCTGCAATCTGTGACCTTTCAGAAATCATTCTCTCATAAACTGCCTGTTTATTATCCTCCGGAAGATCCAGTCTCTTTGTTTCCACAGAAATAATTGTTATTCCGTACTGGTCCATGCTTGTGCCGATATTATCCTTAATGCGCTCATCCAAATCACCGTTTCTTGAACTGATTACGTCATTCTGATTCATACTGCTTATCACATTCTTTACAGAGTTATAAACAACTGCATCAATACGCCCCTCTGCTGATGATATTGACGAATTAAGCGTCTGTGCAAACTTCAGCGGCTCATTAATTTTCCATAATACATAGCAGTCCGCAATCATGGTCTTTTTATCCATCGTTATTACATCCGACTGCGCCAGGTCATAAAGCATTATTTCTTTAGGGAGAGTGTATGCGGACTGAACAAACGGTGTCTTAAAGCTAAGTCCTGCCTCGTCCCTGATTGCGCTTATCTTGCCAAACTGCCTGATAAGTGTATACTCATCCTCATTTGTTACTACTATTGAAGAGCAGCCAACGATAAGAATTATTACTATCAAAAATCCCAATAAACCTTTTTTCATTTATCCGCCCTCCTAATTTTCTGTGTCATTCTGTGATTTTTCGCTTGTAACAAAGGATTCAAGAGGCAGCACCGTCGATACTCCAGATGACTCATCCGTCACAATCACCTTAGCATCAGGAAGCACTGTTTCCATTGCTTCATAATACATACGCAGCTTCGTTATCTGCGGATTCTTGATATATTCCTCGTACATTGCATTAAATCTTGCCACCTCAGCATTGGCTTCATTTACTCTCTGTGTCTTCTTAGCCTCTGCATCCTTAACAATCTGGTCAACCTTTGCCTGTGCCTGAGGAAGCTGTTCATTAGCGTATTTATTGGCATTATTAATTGCTGTTTCCTTACCCTGCTTAGCTGTTTCAACATCCTTAAACGCCTCCATTACCTCTGCTGTCGGCGGTTCGGAATCCTGAATGGTAATATTTACAAGGCTTACGCCGATTTCATTAGCGTCAAGCTCATTAATCATTTCTTCTTTAATGGTTGCCTGAATCTGCGCCTTGCCGGTTGTGAGCACATCATCAACACTGTACTGTCCGATTACACGTCTTATGCAGCTCTGCGCTATATTCTTGAGAATAAGCTCCGGCTCCTCTGCCGCATAAACAGCCTTGATAGGGTCTGAAAATCTGTACTCAACATAAAAATCCACATTTACAAAATTATAATCCGAGGTAATCATTACCGACTCTGACTCCACGGTATTGCCGTATTCATCATATCCGATACGAACACCCTTAATTGTAGTATTTACCTTTTCCACGTGCTGAACAAAGGGTATCTTAAAATGCAGTCCCGACTGCGTTACCGCCTTTGCAACGCCAAATGTTGTAAGTACCGCCTGCTCCTGTTCATTTATCGTATATAACGAGTTAAGTAAAATAAATGCAAGTATGATAACACATAAAACGATTTTGATTACAGGAACCGTTTTTTTGCCGATTTCTCTTGCCCTTCCGTTGATAACAGTATTATCCTCCATTATTTCCTCCTATGATTGGTAATTGTAAGCCACGCATAAACATAAAAAGAGACCCCTGCCGCAAAACATACCTTCACACCCCGGTATAATCCTACGCAAAAGTCCCCCATAAATGTTATTGTTCGATTTTAGCTCCGCACTTCGGGCAGAAAGCAGCGTCAGCAGATATCGTTTCATTGCACTGCGGACATGTGCCGGTACCGTTGATTTCATTAATCTGTTCCTTAAGAGTACGGATTCCTTCCTTAGCTGCAATGATTGACCTTATATCCTCTGCGTATGCAGCATCCTCATCATCCTTGTGGTCTTCAAAAAATTTCTGTCCGATGTTCTGATAAAGCTGTGTAATCTTGCCTTCCTCGGTATGAATCTTATTCTTAAGAGACACTACCTGTGATACTTCCTTGGCCTTCTGTGAAACCTCCGCACCTGTTGACACAATCTTATCGCTGATTTTGTTAAAAAACTCCATATGACACCTCCGTAAATTTTAACCTTCAAGTAAATTTAACCATATTCATATTCTATCACACTAAATATTCAAAGAAAAGTATTTAATTCTTATTTATTTTGTCAAACATTTCCTCCATACAGCGGTGTGCAGACATATAATCTGCTTTTTCCACCTTCCCCCTTACCACGGATAATTTTAATGCAAGCGGGGTTGTGCGATACCGGCATTTTTCAAGGTCTTGAATGATGCCCAGCATTTTATTTTCATCAAAATTATACACAGCCTCCTCAAATTCCTGAAGTGCGGTCTTAAACTGCTCCTCACTTATATCCTTAAGGCTGTCCGCATTTTGTACCTCGGAGGACTTTGAAGCTATGCCCAGAGCCTTAACTGAGGCAAGCCTGTCCATAAGCTCCCTGTAATCCTTCATCACAGCATCGTTATTTTTCCTGATATATTCAATGTCATTTTCTTTTCCGGCATATTCAAGCTTTCTGGCTTTCTCGGAAAGCTCTTTTGCACCTATCGTTTTCATGGTGCCCTTTAGCGCATGAACTAAAATCACATAATCAGTCCAGTTTTCAGCTTCAAAATTTGCATTTATGTTATCTATGTCCTGACCGGAATCCTCATAACAGCTCTTTAATATATCATAATACATTTCCCTGTTGCCGCAGAAGGAAATTCCGCTTGCCGTATCAAGAAAGCCCAGCTCGTTTGCAGCATCAATTTCTTCCTGCTCTTTTTCATTTTCAGGCTCAATACCTCCGGCATCATCCAGCTGTATTTGCTTTTGCGGCGGAATATTACGCTTTAATACTCTTTCAAGAACTGATAATTCAATCGGCTTTTCCAGGAAATCCGTAAAGCCCCTTTCCAGGAAATATTCCCTTGCACCCGCAATAGCATTTGCCGTAAGCGCAATAATAGGAACGTTATGATAGTAATCCTCACTTCTTTCGCGTATTCTCCTTACCGTTTCAACGCCATCCATCTGCGGCATCATATGATCCATAAATACAAAATCATAATCCATTGAGCCTATCTTTTCGAGTGCCTCCATTCCGCTTGATGCATGTGTAACCTGAATCTGATACTGCTGCAGCAGACCCTCTATTACATTGAGGTTCATTATATTATCATCCACCACCAGAATTTTAGCGTCGGGGGCAATAAACCTCATATTATGAATCCTTGATTCAACATTTCCCGTCGAGGCATGCCCGTTAAGGACTTCACAAATCGGCAGTACATAAAACGGTTTCAGTATGGCATGTATATGCTCATTGTATACAGCCGAGAGCTCTGACTGCTCTGCAAATACCACAACGACAATTTTCTTGGAGATTTCATCAAAGAATCTTCTGTCTTCACAATATTCCCCATAGCTTAAAAATATATGCGTGAATTCCTCATGCCTGATTCTTTGCTTAAGCTCCAGCAGATTACGGCTGATATAACTTTTTATGTTCAAATTACCTATAATATGCCTGATAAGCTTGTCATACTCATCCCTTATCTGCATAAGATTAAATTTCTCCATATTAAGATAAATGGCTGCATTTACCTTTTCCGGATAATTTACGCGTATAATCGGGGTTTCGTCCACAACTGCCTGAGGAAGTGTGATGCTCATTGACGTTCCCTGACCTTCATTGCTTTTGGCTGTTATGACACCGCCCATTTTACGGACTAATATATTGGATATTGTAAGTCCCAGTCCCAATCCGGTATTCTGCCTGTTTGCAGCCTCATCCACCTGCCAGAAGCCGTCAAATAATTTTTCGATGGTGTCCTCGCTGATTCCAATTCCGGTATCTCTTACATTTATTATAAGATTTATTCCGTCACCCTGTTTTTGGAAAGAAAAATCAATCGCAATACATCCGTCATTTGTGAATTTAAGTGCATTATTCACAACATTCATAATAACACGGCGGATTTTCTTTTCATCACCTCTTAATACGCTTGGAAGATTGGAATTACAGTCAACTATAAGCTCTATCGGTCTATCCATCTTTCGTGCAATTACCGTATTAATAATATCGTTTATCGTGGAGGTGATATTGTAATCCTCCTCCTCGAGCGTAACATTTCCTTTATTAAGCTCCGAGAAATCCAAAATATCACTGACTATGGACATCAGGTTGCGCCCCGCCGTTTGTATGCTGTATATTTCTCCCTTGAGCTTATCCTGATTATCCTCCCTCATTGCCATCTCGCTCAGACCGCATATGCTGTTAATGGGCGTTCTTATCTCATGACTGACATTTGCAAGGAATAAATCCTTACTTCTCTGCGCAGTCTTGAGTTCAGATATAATCTTCGTGATGCTTGAGGTACTGTTCTGCCGTTTTTTTAGAAGCATAAAGCTAACCGATATCATCACGAGTACATTGACAACCGTAAAGATCGTATGAATTATATCTCCTGCGCTTGACAAGGAGATTGTATGTGAGATTGAAGCATGATATCCGAAAATAATCAAAGCCGAAACATACATTGTAAACATATTTTCCGGAATACCGTATATCTGCACAACCACTATCGACACCATCAAAAGCGGAATCGCCTTATCAACATTATCAAGGCCTATCGCATACAGTGTAATGGCAATCTGCATAAGAACGGAGGTTATGACCGCCCTTATCTTGAAATTGCCATATCCCATAATATATAAACCAAGACCTGCAATCCATGCAGCTACCACTATTATGATATTAAATTTATTTATTCCGATAAACACGGTGGCAATACATATCAGAACTGTATAAAAAGCGTACAGGCTGAGTACAGTTTTTTCAATCCCCCTGCTTTCGTCCGGCGGTCCCTGTCTTTCCAAAATGACACCTCCCGATTTCACCTGTTATTTTAGTATTTTCCAAAATCCCCGCCAAGTGAGATTATCTGCTCGTTTTTGTTATTAATTTCTGATTTCTGTACTGAGGCAAATGAAGGTACATCCACCGCCTTTGTATTGCCTAATTTAAAGACGGAAAGCAATTCTCTCATCCTCTCTGCCTGATTAGTCAATGTAACGCTTGCAGAGGCACATTTCTGGCTTGTAGAGGAATTATTCTGAACTACCTGCGATACCTGCTCCACAGCCTGCTCAATCTGTGCAATGGCAGTTGCCTGATAATTTGAAGCGTCCGCTATGCCATTGATAATCTTTTCACTCTCCTCAACTGCCGAAGTAATCTCAGCAAGTGCATTCGCTGTTCCGTCTGCAATTTCACAGCCATCCTCGACCTTCTTTATTGAATTTTCTATAAGCTCGGCTGTTTCGGCTGCTGCGGCTGCACTCTTAGCTGCAAGATTACGCACCTCCTCGGCAACAACTGCAAAGCCCTTACCTGCTTCTCCTGCTCTTGCAGCCTCTACCGCTGCATTAAGTGCAAGAATATTAGTCTGGAATGCAATATCGTCAATTACCTTGATTATCTTGGAAATGCTCTCCGATGAAGCGTTAATCTCCTGCATTGCATTCATCATTTCCGTCATCTGCTCGTTGCCGCGTTTTACGTTTACTATTGCTTTATTGACAAGCTCGGCTGCGTTGTCGGCTTCCGTTGCATTTTGTTTTGTCTTGGCAGCAATATCCTCTATGGATGCAGTAATCTCCTCTATTGCGCTTGCCTGCTGTGTTGAGCCCTGCGCTAAGGCTTCACTGATGCTTGCAACCTCAGAAGAACCGGTACGCACCTGCTGTGCCACATCCTTGATATTTGAAAGTGCCTCAAAGTTGCGTGACACAAGCTTTTTCAATGCTACATTAATTACGTCCTCATCCGACTGCGGTGTTACTTCGACCGTAAGGTCACCGTCAGCAACCGCTTCAAGCACAAGTGCCTCATTCTTTGAGTTCTTAACCACATTGGAATACTCATCAATAAGCATACCAAACTCGTCATTTCTCTTCTTTGTAAGTTCTACATTTACTTTGCCCTGCGATATTGATTTTGCTACATCCGACAATTGGTTAAGTGAATTTTTAAGGCTTTTGATAACCGCAGCTGCAACCAGGGTAAGTATGATAACTCCGGCTAAAGTCAGTGTAATCATTACTATTTTGTATTGTGCCAGATATTCTGATGCCTGTGCTCCGCCCAATCCGGCAATCTGTACCACAGAATATATTCCATATACTCCAATCAGCAGCAGTAAAAGGTCAATCAGCACAAAACCTATGCTCATTTTTGTAACCAGCTTCATATCTTTCATAATCATTACTCTCCTTTTTCTAATTCAGTATCATCTGAATGCTCAATCCTTGACAGCTCTTCTTCATTCAGAAGCTTATCCGGGTCAAGCAGCAGCTTTACAGTATCATTGATTTTGCCTATCCCGCATACAAACGTATTGTCAGCCTTGTCACCCGAGGCGATTGTCGGAGCCGGAAGAATATCGTCCGTTCCCAGCTCAACAACATCCGCTATCTTCTCAACAATGAGTCCGACAACTGTTGTTCCCACACTTATAACCACAATGCAGGTCCTGTCATTGTATGGCATTTGTTTTTGTTTAAACCTGAGTCTTACATCTATGACAGGAATTATTTTGCCTCTTAAATTAATCAGTCCCTTTATATATTCAGGCGTTTCAGGAACTTTGGTAATCTCCTGATTGACAATAATTTCATTGACATAGTCAATCTTGATACCATAGCACTCACTGCCCGACATAAAGGTCACATACTTCTCTTTTTTTGTTTCCTGTTCTTCCATGGCATTCGTTCCTTTCATCAAAACAGATATTTAACCCCTGCATTTATTGCGTAAGTCCCGCAGGGTCAAGAATAAGTGCAATAGACCCATCACCAAGCTGAGTACATCCCGACAGTCCTTTTACCTTCTTAATGTACTCCGGTATTGGCTTAACGACTATTTCCTGCTTAAATAAAAGCTTATCCACAACAAGGCATATCACCTTTCTGTCAACCTCTATCATTACAAACATTCCGTCCCTCTCGTCCGAGGAGGTTTTGTGGATGTCAAACGCCTGAGTCAGCCGGATTACCGGATATGCCTGTCCGCGAATCATAATAAATTCCTCGCCGTCAGGTTTTTTAATTATACGGTTATCCCTTGCGCTTATAAATTCCTTGACCATTCCTGTTTCGATTACAAATAACGAATCTCCGTCCTTAAGTACGATTCCGTCAATAATGGCAAGTGTCAACGGAATTATCATTGTCATTGTACTGCCCTTGCCGGGTGTACTTTCGATTTCAAGGCTGCCGCCTATACTCTGAAGGTTGGAAACTACAACATCCATTCCCACTCCTCTTCCCGAGTATTCGGTTACCTTTTCATTTGTCGAAAAACCGGGCAGTGTTATGAACTGGTATACCTCCTTGTCGGAGAATGCACTGTCGGGCTTATACATATCGGCAATTCCCTGCCTTCTTGCCTTCGCCAGAATCTTCTCCCTGTCAAGACCCGCACCGTTATCCGCAACACTGATGAATACCTTGCCCGACTCATTTCTCGCGGACAGGGTAACACGTCCCTTTTCGGTCTTTCCGGCTTTTTCACGTTCCTGCCTGCTCTCAATGCCGTGGTCAAGTGAATTTCTTACCAAATGCATAAGCGGGTCCGAAATATGCTCGATAATGTTCTTATCTACCTCCGTCGTATCTCCAATCATTTCAAATTCAACATCCTTGTCGAGCTTTCTTGATACATCAAATACGATTCTGTTCATTTTTTGGAACGTGGCAGTAAGCGGCACCATTCTCATACTCATTATTACATTCTGAAGGTCCGTTGCTATCTTGGTCATCTGGCCCGCAGCCTTACGGAAATTATCCAGGCGCAGCCCCGGCACCTTAAGGTCGGGATTCTGAAGCACTACGGATTCTGAAATAACCAGCTCGCCAATCAAATCCATAAGCATATCCATTTTAGCTACATCCACACTGATAAATGTGGTCTTATCAACCTTCTTAGGCTTGTCCTTTGCAAGCTGCTTCGTCTTACCCGGAGATTTTTGTTCAATGACGAAATCGCCCGGTGCAATTTCTTTTACCGGTTTTTCCTGTTTAATTTCGTCCTTCGGATGCTCATCGCCCTCACTTACCTTCTTCTGTATTTCTTCAACACTGGATTCCAAATCTATACGGATTTCCGTTCCAAAGCTGTCAAAGCCTTTTTGGAAATCAACTGCACTGCACTCTATGATATCAACCTTCGAAAGCTCATATCCGGGTTTTATTATCTCCTCAAGCTCTGCTTTAGTGCTCTGTGTCTGAAGAAGCATCTTGAAGCCGTTTTCGAGGATTTCATCGGCACTCGCCTCATTAGTCATTATATCCTCAGGGTAATACATTAGCTCCTCTGCTATTTCCTTGAGGTCAAATACTACCTTATACGCATGAATATTCGCAAGCGGAATACCCGGTGTATATGTAAGATAAATCTTATAAAAATGACTTGCGCTGGTAGCCATTGGCGCAATATAAAACTGCATCGGCGCCTTAGCTTCCTCCTTAGGCTCAGATTTTTTATCCTCCTCACCCGTACCATTCTGAATGGATTTTAAGAACTCATCAATCGAAGCAATTATTCCGCTTGCATCACCGTCAGCCTTTCCTCCGTCCTGAAGCTTCTCCATTTCACCGGAAATAAAATCCGTAACCTCAAGTACGTGCTCCACCAGCTTAATGTGCGGAACATTGGTCGGTTTTGATTCCCTTAAATAGTAAAACACATCCTCAAGCTTATGAGCTACTGCTGTCACATCATCAAACATCATCATACCCGATGAACCCTTGATTGTGTGCATTGCACGGAAAATCTCATTTATGCTGTCCTCATCAAAGCAATCATCATCTTTATGTTCAAGAACAATTTCCTGTAGTCTTTCAAGCAGCTGTTGATTTTCAAACAAGTAGACATCTAGCATGTCCTCGGTGTTAAATCCTTCAGCCATCCATACCACTTCCTTTCATATTACATTTGTGATTCTTAAACATAAATTATTCAATAAGACCAAGCTTTTGCATCGCCTGCTCAAATCTGTCCTTGTCAATCGGTTTGCCGGAATATACGGTACAGCCAAGTTCAAATGCCATTTTAACGTTTTTCTCATCATTGAGTGCTGTTGCCATAATAACCTTTACCGAATCCTCGGGCGCTATATTTCTGTCCTTTTCAAGATTACGGATTGCCTGAAGCGCCTGGTAGCCATCCATTACCGGCATCATTATATCCAGACACACCAAATCATAAGGCTTGCCGTCTTCAAGTGCCATCATAAATGCATCAACCGCCTCCATTCCGTCGACAGTTACATCGCACTCGCCATACTTGGATAAAAATCCTGTCATAAATTTTCTTGTGACGAAATCATCCTCCGCCAATAAAATCCTCATATATAAGGCCTCCCCCTCTTTATATTTTTACTTTTTAAGGATGTAATATATTTTCTTTGCTATATCAGGAAGCTTTTCCTGATACTCGACTGCGCCAATCTCATATGCTACCTTGGGCATTCCGTAAACAACGCAGGTGGATTCATCCTGTCCGATTGTACTGGCTCCGGCATTTCTCATATTAAGCAGACCTTTAGCTCCGTCGCCGCCCATTCCGGTAAGAATTACGCCTATTGCCTTATTGCCTGCGGCCTTGGCAACCGAATCAAAGAGCACATCCACCGACGGTCTGTGTCCGTTTACCCTTTCCGCTGACTTTAATACTATCTGATACTGTCCGTTAGATTTTATGACCGTCATATGCTGCTCACCTCCCGGCGCAATAAGAGCTACGCCCGGTTTTACTATATCTCCGGTCTTGGCCTCCTTAACCTGAAGCCTGCAGATAGCATTAAGCCTGTCGGCATACATTGAGGTGAAGCCCTCCGGCATATGCTGGGTAATTACAATTCCCGGCAAATCCCTGCCAAGCTCCGTCAGAATTGCCTTGGTAGCTTCAGTTCCGCCCGTGGACGCACCTATTGCAATTATCCTGTCATCCTCACCGTTTGGATTTATTTTATTTTCCATTGATATTTTATGGATTTCACTTATCCTCGCATGGGCGGCAATCTTGACCTTAAGCGGCAGCTCATCCCTTATAAAGCCGGACAGCTTTTCATGGTCCGTATATGAGGGCTTTGCCACAAAGTCGACCGCGCCTGCATTTAATGCATCAAAAACCCTGTCGCTAAGTGAGCTTATAACCACTACTGGAAGCGGATACTGAGGCATAAGCTTTTTTAAAAATTCAATGCCGTTCATTTTCGGCAATTCTATATCAAGCGTCATCACATCCGGCTTATATTTGATAATTGCATCCCTCGCCTCAAACGGGTCAATAGCTGTTGCAACCACTTCAATATCCGGGTCCTTATTAAGATTATTCACCAATATTTCCCTGAACACCAGTGAATCCTCAACAACCAATACTCTAATCTTACTCATTTTTTTCACTCTGCTTTCCGCTGTTTTACAGCCAAAGGTTTTCTAAAAATTGACGGCTGAATCATTTCAAATGGTATATCACCGCCATCGATTGTTTCCGTCCGTCCTACAAAAAGATATCCCCCCGGCTCCATAACGTCATAAATTTTCTTAATGAGCTGCTTCTTTGTCTGATTATCAAAATAAATCATTACATTGCGCATAAAAATAATGTGCATTTTTCTCTTGAACGGAAACGGATCCATCAGATTGAACCTGCGGAAAATCACCTCGTTTTTAATTTCGTTACTTACAACATAATTATCCTCCGCTGTTTTTCTGAAGAATCTCCTCTTCCAGCTGTCGGGAAGCTTTTCTACCTGCTCAGCTGTATAAATGCCCTCAACAGCCTTTGCAAGAACTTCAACCGAAATATCGGTTGCCAGAACCTTGGTATCCCACCTTTCCGGTTCCAAGCAAAAGAACTCTTTCAGCAGCATTGCCAGCATATACGGTTCTTCACCGCTTGAAGCTGCACCGCACCATACACATAAATCCCTTATCGCACTTTCCTTTACCTTAAGCCACGGAAGAACCTCCCTCTTAAGGAAGTCAAAATGCTCAAACTCCCTCATAAAATATGTATGATTAGTGGTAAGTATGTTGACCAAATCAATTTCCAGCTTGCCCGTACAGTCATTTTCCACACAGTTCATAAATTCCGTACAGCTTTTATAACCGTTTCTTGCCAGATAAATGCTTAATCTTCCCGCTACTATTTCCTTTTTGTTCTCGAGATTAATTCCGTATCTGCTTTTTAAAAATACTTTAATTCTGAAAAATTCTTCATCTGTCATATCAAATTCTCCGTCTTTATGAATTGTCAATGCATTTGTCTATATATCTTCTTAAGTATCATAAAAAGCTGGGGATTAAATTTTACCCCCGCATCATCCTCCATTATCAGGATTGCTTCATCCGCACTATTACTGTCCCTGTATGTTCTGCTTTCTATAAGTGCACAATACTCACTCATAATGCCGACAATCTGAGCCGACAGAGGTATCTCATCACCCTTTTTGCCATACGGGAAGCCCGAGCCGTCCCAGTTCTCATGGTGGCTTTCAGCCAGCTCTATCGCCATATCCAGAAAGGTGTTGGAATCGACAGTATCCCTTACATCCCTTAAAATTTTGGCACCGACCGTCGTATGTGTCTGCATAATGCTTCTTTCTTCCTGCGTAAGGCAGTCTTTTTTCTGGAGAATATCGGTCGGAACAGCAACATTTCCCAAATCGCTGAGAGGTGCTGCCATCTCTATTATATCAATGTATGTGTCCGAAATCCTGCCTCCGTATTGAACCGAAAGCTGCATCGCCTCTGACAGGATACGGCAGTCATAACAGAGCCTTTCCATATGCTGCACATCATAGGCTGCATTTTCCCTTGCAACCCTCAAAAGAGCATACAATACGTTTCTGCGTTCCATTTCCATCTGCTTTAACTGCTCATCAATGGAGGTCTTAAGTCTTTTATTAGTTATCTGAAGCCTCTGGCTGGTCTCGGAAAGCTTAAGATGCACACCTACTCTTGCTTTAACCACCTCGGGGATAAACGGCTTTACTATGTAATCCTCAACACCAAGATTAAAGCCCTTCAAAACATCCTGCGTATTATCAAAGGCTGAAATAAAAATAATGGGAATATCCCTCGTCTGAGGATTTTTTTTCATTATTTCACAGAATTCGTAGCCGTCCATCTGTGGCATTGCTATATCCGAAATAACAAGCTGCGGCGTAAATCTCTCAATGAATTTGAGTGCCTGCACGCCGTTTTCCGCCAGAACCGGCTGACAATCCATCTCTAAAATAATGTTCCTGAGCACCTGTCTGTTGGTGTCAACATCATCAATTATGAGTATTTTAGGGATTTTGTTGTCCATCTGTGCCATTATTCTTCCTCCGTTTTCTCCGTCTTAAGGCTCATCTTGTTTTTGAGTGTTTCAAACGCTTCAACAGTCTTATCATGGTCGCCCTTTTGAACTGCCATTTTAAGTCTGAGTGCGGCACTTTTTATTTCATACGGTGCCTGGGCTGTAAGCTGCTTAATTGTATCAGCAAACATTTCCGCCTTCTCCCAATTATCCATTTCCACACTCAGAATCATTTTGGACATCTTACGCTCAAGCTCCTGACTGTTGCTCTGCGTGCCATATTCCCACACCTGGCTCTGTGTATCCTCATTGTCATAAAGTTTTCTGACAATTTCCTCACGGGTCCTGACCTCTGAATTAAATCCGGTATGCGCACCGGCTTCATCCTGTACCGGTTCGTCAGGCGCAAGCTCCAGCCAGATATGGAAGGAGAACATAGTTCCCTTTCCCGGTTCACTCTCGACACTGATATCGCCATTCATAAGCTCAACAAGCTGTTTGCTTATGCAAAGTCCGAGTCCGGTGCCTCCGTACTTTCTCGTGGTGGAGGCCTCAACCTGTGAAAAGCTCTTAAACAGCTTATCCTGCCCCGCCTTATCTATACCTATTCCGGTATCAATCACCAGAAAAAACAACTCTATTCTGCTGCCAACCTGCTCAGTCTTAACAATCTCAAGCGCTATCTTGCCAACCGAGGTAAACTTGGTGGCATTGGACAAAAGATTATTGAGTATCTGCACTATCCTAAGCTCATCGCCCATAACATACTGCGGAACATCCGGAGAAATATTCAGGAAAAACTCCAGTCCCTTCTCCGTTATCTTATTGATATGGTTGGACTTTACGTACTCTATCATATTGTAAAAATCAAATTTACGGATTTCCAGTGTGAGCTTTTTGGCTTCAAGCTTGGAAAAATTAAGGATATTATTGATGATGGAGTGCATATCATTACACCCTCTCTCAACAAGTCTTAATATTTTCAGCTTATCCGGATTCTCTTCCCTGCTGATAAGTTCGTTTATGTTGCCCAATATTCCGTTGACAGGCGTTCTGAGCTCGTGTGTGACATTTGCAACGAATTGTGTCTTGACCTTTTCCGCTTCCTCCGCCTCTGCGTCAGCCCGGCTTACTTTTTTGGCAAGGAGCTGTCTGTCCGAAACATTGTAAAAAAGAGTGGCGTAAACACCCTTACTTGCACTTATAATCTTGCAATATGCAGGAAAACAGGTTTTATTCTTACGATATGCCATATAGTCATCGATTTTGCCCAATATCTCCGTATCAAAATCAAGGAACTCATCCTCCATCTTAAATATCTGCGGAAAAACCGCGCAGATATTAAGCTCCGTCATATCATCATATCCAAGCGCGGCACAGGCAGACTTGCTGGAATAAATGATTATACCGTCATTTCCGAAAAAAATGGCATTTTCCATTATATTTTCCGCAAGAAATTTGAATAATTCAGCCTGTTCCATCGCATAAACCTCATGATTAAACAATAATATATTTAATTATAGCAAAAAATTGAGAATATGCAAGAAGTAAGCTAGCTTACTTATCGCAATTCCTGTGCAAAATTACCATATCACTTTGTGATATGTACCTTAAAATAAAAATACGGAAACTCAAGCTCTGTCAATATTGTACAAAATTACCACAACAGCTTTTGAATAAAAAAAACAAAGCGGACGTTCACCATCCGCTTTGCTTATAAAAATTAATTATTACGAATCTTCTTTACAAGGGCAACTGCCTCAGCCGTCATATCCTTAATCTTATCAAACTCGCCAGCCTTAATCATATCACCCTTTACCATCCAGCTTCCGCCGCAGCAGAAAATCTTGCTGCATGTAAGGTACTGCTCTAAGTTCTTGGTGTTGATTCCGCCTGTCGGCATAACTCTTACGGTTGTATATGCAGCGCACATAGCCTTAATCATTTCAACGCCGCCTGCTGCTTCTGCTGGGAAGAACTTAACTCTTGTAAGTCCGCGCTTTACTGCCTGTGCCATTTCTGAAGGTGTTACAACACCAGGCATTACTTCGATGTTCTTTGAAATACAATAATCAACGATTTCAGGATCAAAACCAGGTGCTACGATTGCTGTTGCACCGGCTGCCACTGCACGGTCAACCTGCTCTGTCGTAAGAACCGTACCTGCGATAAGGAGCATATCCGGATATGCTTCATGAATTCTGCGGATTGACTCCTCTGCTGCCTCTGTACGGAATGTAACCTCTGCACATGGAAGTCCTCCTTCTACCAATGCCTTCGCTAAAGGAACAGCATCCTTAACATCATTTAATACTACTACCGGAACTACTCCAAGCTGTTCAATTTTCTCTGCTACGCTCATTATTAACCTCTTTCTCTCACATAAGTGAATTTAAATTTATATTTATTATAATATTGCTCAAATATATTCGTCAAGGGCAAGCCGCCTTCTACTTGCACAATTCCACTATTTTATTTCTCTGGAACAACGTTTCGTGCGCAGATACAAGCTTATCCGCAACGCTGACTATCACAGCCTCCCTGCTTTTAGGAAGACATCTTAAGGTAAGCGGCCACATATGGCTTTTTATAATCTGCTGCTCCTTTTCGTTAATGCCAAAATACCGTGTGGCATATTTGCAGGCCCTCTGCGGATGAAAGAAGCCATGCCAGCTGTGAAATTTATTTTTTTCATGCCAGTCATACAAATAAAAATCATGTAAAAAGGCACCCGTAACCAGTGCTTCTTCATCAGAATGAAGATGCAGCCTTTTATCTATCCAGTAGCTGACCCTTGTTACATTGTCACAATGGTCATATGTTGACACCACTCCATGCTGGATAAATTTTTTCATTTTCTGGACTCTTGCATCGGCACGGTAATCCTTTAATATTTCCTCCAGCTCTTCTAATTCGCAATCAGATAAGCGCATAATCAACCCCCATTTCCAAATGCTCTGTTAAGTTCCTCACAGCCTTCAAGAACAAAGCGTCCGTTTTCCATAATCGCAGTACTGCTGCCGTCTGCATAAACAGCTCTTATTAAGCCAATCTCATCATACGGAATCGTAATGTCGGTATGACAGTTAAAATATGCCTTTAACGGCTCCTTATCACGAAGCTGCGAAATTTCGTTATCCCTTGAAATTATTTCCTTGCCGTTCGGATTGTAAACCGGTGTATCCTCGGAACGCGAATAGCAGGTATCACCCACTGCAAAATGCGGTCCCATTTTCTCAACGATAAGAATCGGCAGCTTATAAACAATATCGTATTTATTTGCCATAACATACGCCGTTGTGTTCGTCCCGATTGCAAACTCGCCCATCGGAAGTGAATCGTGTTCAAAGAGGACTGTCTGTTTTATAAGTGCCTTGTTCTCAGCCTCGGACTCAAAATTGTCACATGTATAGTCTACAACCATTCCGTCCTTAAATTCAACTGTTAAATTATCAAATCTGATATCATTAAGGTACACCCTGCTTACATTCACACGTCCGCAGGTGTCCTTAAGCACGGGCGACGTAAAAACCTCGCCAAGCGGGATATTTACATCTGCAACACAGTTTTCAAAAACCGTTTCCCTCTCGGAATCATTTATCTGCATAACACAGACCCTGATGTCAGTATTATTGCCCCTGCAGCCCTTAACCTCCACATACCTGGAGCCGTCAAGCACATCAATGATTTTCTGCTGGATATCCTTATAAACCTCATAATCAAGGGTGTTAATCTTAACTGTTTCCCTGAATATTTCCTCAAAATCCTCGCCAATCTGCGGAACAGGGTATGCGATAATCGTAAAGCTTCTCTCATCGCCCCTTATATACTCATTTGTAATTGCTGCAGCTTCATTTGACATAAGCACGGAAAGCTCCTTCTGCCTGTCACTTAGCGCGTAGCACTCATTATAATTTACCGGTTCAAACGGCGTTTCGCCAAACACCTCCATTACTGCAGGACCGGCAAATTCCCCTGCCAGGGTCTTATATTTTTCATATGCAACCTTAGTTACCTGAAGCTTTCTTTCAACAAAAGCCTTATCAAGATAAATTGCATTATCAAATCTATGGTCATATTCCATCTGCTTGTTGGGAATTGCACCGTAATAGCCGTTACGCATATGCATACGCTTATTCACGCTGCAGGCCGCACTTCTGTATATGGTAGGTGACAGCCCAAGCTTTTTAAAGTTCTCAATGGATTTTCTGACAACTCTTTCAAAGCCTAAAACATATCTTATATTTACTGTCTTTTTCTTAGACAAATCTTTATTGGCAAGCTCAAAGCCCTTTCTGTAACCTTCGGTAAAGGTATCCGCCATTCTGGCGATTTCCTCCTGCGTAAGGTGATTTAGATACATAGCCGTTTTTATTTCATTTTCCGTGATATATTCTCCGAACCTGTACAGATATGACAAATCATCAAGCTCAGCGTTCATAATAATATCAGTGGCAAATGAAAGCTCAGGGTCAAGCTGTTCCCTTATCCTGTACTCCACGGTATAATCCGCATAATCGCTCACAAACCAGTATACCGCATCATGGACTGACTTGTATGAAGGTGTTTCCTCCTCACAAAAAAGGCAGTAAACCTCAAGAAACAGCTCAGCATTTATCGTCATATCCACCAGACGATTCTCGTAGGCATATACAATCATACCGCGTATTTCAGTATATACAAATGACAAAAGCCTTCCGAACACATCACCAAGACTTCTTACTGCGTACCTCGGATTTGCATAGCTCGTCTCATAATTTTCTTCTAAAATATCCTCATACAGCCTGTGATTAAGAGCCCTGTGCCCTTCTAACGAAAGTCGGGACAGTTCATCATTTTCCGACATTTTATGAACTTCGTCCATTAATATTATAAACCGTGCCGTCTTATCAAAATACTGTCTGTACGGCTCTCCTGCACAATTATCGCAGACTATTTCCTTTATCCTGTTAATTGCAAGCTCGTATCTTTCCGATACGCCTGCGTTATCCTCTGCAAAAAGAACTCTGTAATCCATTCCTGCATTATTTCCTTTAACAAATATTCTAAATACCCATCAAAAAGACTCCGGCAATAAACACAAAAAATAACCCGCACATCATCGAACCTATTATGGAAGTCCGATAGTATTTGTCGCTCTCCTTGAAACTCAAAAGACCTATTGCAAGTCCTCCCGCATCAAACAAAAAAGCTGCAATACCCAATGCACCCACTATAATCGGGCCTTCACCCTCATAGGCGAAGGAGTACACAATTCCCGCTATTGCCAATATGACCGCAACTGTGCCTAGAAATATTGACACAACTCCACCGACACTGGTTGTACGATCACTAAACTTAACTTTTTCCATTTGCTGTCACTTTCCTTTTCCTATAAGCATATAGCACACGAAAAATAACATAACCGATTGCTCCGCCCAGCGTATTTAACATAAGGTCATCAACATCAAAGCTGCCAACCTTGGAGATAAGCTGCAAAAGTTCAATAAAAAGGCTCAAATCCAAGCTGAGCATTGTCATACCCCAAAACTCAAATTTATGATTGCTCACTACCGGCAAAAAAAGCCCGAATGGTATAAATGCAACCACATTGCCAATTATATTGGCAACTGCTGCCCATACCCCAACCAGATTGATATATGTTATAAATCTTGATATTTCCTTAAAAGGAACGAGATTATAATGATATTTATCCGAAACTATATCACGTCCAAGGCTTTCCGCAAAAAACATAAAATAGATAAGGAAAACAACATATACAGCAAACAGAATTCCACCTATAATCCTATGCTTTATATTTATTTTTACCACAATAACCTCTGATTATTAAAATAATGTCTTTGACTTGCTTGAAAGAAGTCTGGCCCCGCTTACAATTAGCAGAACCCCAAGTGAAACACCTACTGCAATGCTGATAATTCCGGCAACAAGATCAAATGCACCGGAAAGCTTAATCTGTTTATAAAGCTTCTCGTTCATAAATACATCCTTTCGATTATTTAACGCCATACTGTTCGTAGTAAGCATCAATTGCTGCCTTAATGGCATCATCAATAATAACCTTGCCGTTATATGGCTTGTTATATAAATGTTCCACGACATCTGCCATTGAAACAATGGCATTTGCGTCAAAACCATACTTTTCCTTAATCTCATCAAGGGCGCTCTTAGCTCCTCCCATTCCAACCTCCATACGGTTGAGGGAAACCATAAGACCCTTTATCTCAACATCCGCTGCCGCACGTACCTTCGGCACGGTTTCCTCCATTGACTTGCCGGAGGTTGTAACATCCTCAATCATAATGACACGGTCACCATTCTTAAGCGGACTTCCGAGGAAACTACCCTTATCCGCACCATGATCCTTCTCCTCCTTGCGGTCGGAGCAGTAACGCACCTGTTTCCCATAAAGGTCGCTGTATGCGATTGCCGTCACAACACTTATAGGGATACCCTTGTATGCAGGTCCGAATAAAACATCAAAATCATCACCATATGTATTATGAATAGCTTTAGCGTAATACTCGCCAAGCTTTTTTAACTGGCTGCCCGTAACATATAAGCCGGCGTTCATAAAGAACGGAGATTTTCTTCCACTCTTGAGTGTGAAATCACCAAACCTCAAAACATCACAATCCACCATAAATTCAATGAATTCGCTCTTATAACTGTCCATTCTGTAATCTCCTTTTGATAGTTCGTCTCAGGTAGAAATGATACCATATAACTGATAAAATTTCAATAATGACCGTGTCTTAAGTTTATCTTAAGTTTTCTACTGCAAATTTTCTACTTGTAAAGCAAAAGAACGTTGGCAGG
>CAYOHM010000004.1:0-27223 GCA_964403785.1 uncultured Alistipes sp. | reverse complement strand
TCTTAAGTTTTCTACTGCAAATTTTCTACTTGTAAAGCAAAAGAACGTTGGCAGGTGCAACTCCCAGTTTTTCCGGAAATTTCTGCGGTTTTCTATCCTTTGGCACACGCCACCACACAGCATTTGAAGCCGCGTTCTGATTTTTAAAGCGGAACTCTATTATACTCTCAAACGGTTCCTCCATCTCTCCTGTGTATTCAACCTCATATGCATTTGAGGTGCTTGCAGGATTAAAATAATGTGCACGTATCCCGACTGCCTTTATATCGTCCGAAACAGGCTTCTGGGTGGCAAGGCGGATTCCCCAATCCGCCACCTCCACTTCATATTCACTTATTTTTTTCGCACCTGCTATGTTTTTGCAGCCGGTTATAACCGCAGCCCGTATACTTTCAGGGTCAGCAAACAATGTCTTGGTAGGCTTTATCGTAAGCACACTTCCCGCGTCCATAACCGCAATCCGGTCGCACATATGATATGCCTCATCCCTGCTATGAGTTACCATTAATACATCCGTAAAAAACTCTTTGAGAAGGGATTTCATCTGAAACTGCAGTTTTTCCCTTAAATAGCTGTCAAGTGCGCTGAAGGGCTCATCCAGCATAAGGAGTTTGGGCTTATTAACCAAAATCCTTGCAAGCGCCACTCTCTGCTGCTGGCCTCCGGAAAGCTGAGCCGGACGCAGATTGGATAAGTCAGCAATTCCAAGGAGCTGTACTGCCCTGTTGTATTCTTCTTCGCAAACCTTTTTGTCCTTTTCGTGGAAAAGTCCGCACATAATATTCTGTCTTACAGTCATATTCGGAAATAATGCATAATTCTGAAAAAGGTATCCGACACCCCTTTTTTGAGGTGACAAATTAATCCCCTTTTCGGAATCAAAAAGCACCCTGCCGTCGAGGACAATCCTGCCCTCATCCGGCTTTTCAATTCCGGCTATGCACTTTAAGGTCATACTTTTTCCGCAGCCCGACGAGCCAAGAATTCCAAGCACCTGTGTATCATAGTTTTCAAATTCAACATCAAGTACAAAGCTGCCCAGATTTTTTTTAATCCTCACTTCAAGACTCATTTTGCCACCTGCCTTTTTGCCTTGGTTTCAAGTAAATTAATAGTCAGCAGCACAACTGAGCTTATCGCCAGATTTACCATCACCCATTTAAACGCACCTGCATCATCATTTGTACGCCAAAGCTGATATACCGTGGTCGAAATAGTCGCCGTTTTCCCCGGTGTATATCCGATAAGCATACTTGTGGCGCCGTACTCTCCAAGTGCCCTTGCAAATGCAAGCACCGTTCCTGCCAGTATTCCCTGCCTGCAGGCGGGCATACGGATTCTCCAAAATATATATGTATTGGAAAGCCCCAGTGTCTTGCCCGAATATGCAAGTGTCTCATCAAAGCTCTCAAATGCTCCTCTGGCGGTTCTATACATCAAAGGAAAGGATACCATGACAGCAGCAAGTATTCCTCCGTACCATGTCATAACAAACTTTATTCCAAAACGTGCCAGAAATATTCCAAGCGGTCTCTTATTTCCAAATATAACCAGCAGAAAATATCCGCACACAGTCGGCGGAAGTACCAAAGGAAGCGTAAGAACCACATCGAGAATTCCCTTTATCAGCCTTGGCAGCTTAGCCGCCGCATACGCCAGAAAAATTCCCGAATAAAATACAATAACACTGCTTATTGCAGCGATTCTAAGCGAATTAAAAAGCGGATACCAATCCATATTTAACCTACCCCACCGGACTAAAGCCTACGGATTCAAATATCTCCATAGCTTCCTCTGTCTGAAGAAAATCAAGGAATGTCTTAGCTGCCTCAGGATTCTTGGCTGTCTTTAATACAGCAGCAGGATATATTACCTGTCCGCACATTTCACTAGTTGCGTAATCAACAATCGTAAGTCCCGCACTAAACGCATCCGTACAGTAAATTACGCCACAGTCCACACTTGCCTCATCTACCTGAGTAGTAACTTCCTTTACATTGCTTCCGTAGGTAATTACTCCCGCACTTGAAAGCGTATTCTCATCAAGACCGTAAAAGCTTAAGATTTTTTGCGTATACTGTCCGACAGGAACATCGCTGTTGCCCATGCAAAAAAGTATGTCACCCGCTGTCAAATGTGCTGCCAAATCGTCAAATCCGGTAATATTCTTTGGATTTGATGACGGAACACAAAGCGTAACCTTGTTTTCAAGAAGATTAATACGCGTTTGCGAATCAACGTAATCCAGACCCTCCGTATTTACGGAAGCATCCGCAGTAATGTCAAGCTGATTCATCTGCTTCTGACCTGCTGAAATAAATAAATCACATTCGGCACCCTCCTGAATCTGTGATTTAAGAGTTCCTGAGGAATCAAAATTGTATACAATGCTCACCTGCGGATACTTTGCTTCATAAATCGTCTTAATCTGATTTAATGTTTCCGTCATTGACGCAGCAGCAAAAACTACAATTTCTCCTTCCTGAGTATCAGACACTGTCTGCTCATTTGCAGAAGTATCTGCGGTCTGATTGTCTGCGGTACCGGAAGCTGTTGAATCTCCACATGCCGCAAGTGCAACGGTCATACAAAGACCCATCACACATGATAAAATTTTTTTGTAACACATTGGTTACTCCTTCCACCCATTTTTCAGGGAAATATATTTACAAACGTGGATTTACACGTATGTATCGCATCATCAGTAAACGCCGTTTCAAGGCGTTTTCCTATAATCCCACCACCTGCGTTTTACAAGCATCAGAATAAACAAAAGACCTCTTATGCACAATTCAGTGCACATCGCAATCCATGCACCGTAAAGTCCCATTACAGGGCATAAGAGTGCTGCGAGTGGGATTCTCACCAGCCACATTGTCAGCAGATTAAGTGCAAACGGTATCAGCGTATCTCCTGCACCTCTGAAAACGCCCGTTGCTATAATTGACGCACCAAATAACGGTTCTGCAAATGCCTCTATCCTAAGCACCTCCGAGCCCAGTTTTCTAATTTCCTCCACCGGTGAGAGTATTCCTATCATAACCGGAGCAAAAATATACATAAGTACTGCCATAACAGCCATAACGGCGGACCCGATTGCCGTAGTGAGCCATCCGAGTTTTTTTGCCGTCAATCTTTTTCCGGCGCCGATGCTCTGTCCTATAAGTGTGGTTGCCGCCGCACTGATTCCGTAGCCCGGCATATAACACAGGCTTTCTGCCGTAACTGCAAATGAATTTGCAGCAATCGCAATCATACCCAATGGCGCAATGATTTTAGTAGTCATAATCTGTGCGGAGCACATTACAATATTCTCAGCAGCAACCGGTACTGCGATTTTAAATGCCCTCTTAAGCTCGGAGAAATTAAATTCCAAATGTTCTGATTTTCTAAGATGCAGTTTTTCAGATTTTATAAGAAGAAAATAAAGCATAAAAAATACTGTCAAAAGCTCTGCCATTCCCGTACCTATGGCAGCTCCTGCCACCTTAAGGTCTGCTCCGTATATGCTAACCGTATATCCGAATACATTAACTGTCCTTGTCGGGAAAATAAGTACGGCATTAAATAAAACATCCAGCACACACATAATGATATGTAATATTCCGGGTATTTTCATATTACCGCTGCATTGCAGCATCCCTCCTGCTATACTGTTAAACTGTACAACAGGCATCATTATGGCACAAATCATAAAATAAAGCGACGCATTATGGCAAATGTCATCCTCGCCGCCAAGCCATGCCGGAAGAGTGCCGCTAATGGCAATCCCCGCAAGCATTACCAGTATACTAAAACACAGGGCACAAAACAAGCCCTGTCTTACAATACTTCTTGCTTTTTTGTCATCATCCGCACCAACCGCATGTGCCACCTGAACCGTAAAACCGGTGCTAAGTGACGAACACATACCCCACATAAGCCATGTGGAGGTGGATACAAGTCCGATTGATGCCGAGTCAGCCGCGCCGAGCCTTCCGACCATCGACGCGTCTATATATTCCATGATTATTGATGAAATCTGAGCCATAATGGCAGGGACGCTCAGCCGCGTAATCAAAGCAAGCTGTTCTTTTAAGGACAAATCCTCTCCGGCACGCAGCTTTGCCAAGCCATCAATTTTCATAAATTCAAATCTCTTTCTATGAATTTTATTTTACACAGCCAATAAGCTCATTAATATCGCTTATATTATTTCTAATCATATAGTTTGCTATTCCATCTATCACTTCGATTGTAGCAGACGGATTATTAAAGTTTGCTGTTCCCACAGAAACCATCGTAGCACCCGCCATAATAAACTCGAGTGCATCCTCATAATTAGAAATTCCGCCCATTCCTATGATAGGAATATTAACCGCATTGGCTACCTGATATACCATTCTTACTGCCACCGGCTTGATTGCAGGACCTGAAAGTCCTCCCGTCTTATTGGCAATTGCAAAAGTTCTCCTGTTTACGTCAATCTTCATTCCTGTGAGTGTATTAATGAGTGAAACCGCATCCGCACCGCCGGCCTCAACTGCCCTTGCCATCTCTGTAATATCAGTTACATTGGGACTGAGTTTCATAATGACAGGCTGTTTTGCAGCCGCCTTAACCGCCCTTGTAATCTCATACGCAGCATCCGCCTTCTGACCGAATGCAATTCCTCCCTCCTTAACATTTGGACAGGAAATATTGATTTCAAGCATATCAACAGGTGCATCAGCAAGCCTTTGTACTACATCTACATAGTCCTGCGTGCTCTTTCCGCACACATTGACAATAATCTTAGTGTCATATTGCTTAAGGAATGGAATATCCCTTTCCATAAACACATCAATGCCGGGGTTCTGAAGACCTATTGCATTCATCATTCCGCCGTATGTCTCGGCTATCCTCGGTGTTGGATTACCCGTCCACGGAACATTGGCAACACCCTTGGTTGTGACTGCACCCAAGCTGTTCAAATCCACAAGCTGCGCGTACTCCATACCCGAGCCAAAGGTTCCGGAAGCAACCGTAACCGGATTCTTAAATTCAACCCCTGCAAGCTTTACACTTAAATTAGGTGTATTACTCATTACAGTTCAACCTCCTTCGCGTTAAACACCGGTCCATCCTTGCATATTCTTGCGTTGTTCACATGTGAATGTGAGTCAGTTTCCTTTGTCCTGCATACACACGCAAGGCAGGCTCCAATGCCGCACGCCATCCTTTCTTCAAGCGAAATAAAGCATGGGATTTTATTTTCATCGGCATAGCCCTGGATTGCTCTAAGCATCGGTGTCGGTCCGCAGGCAAATATAACATCACCCGTAATGCCATTCTGTCTTACCGCATCAAGAACATTTCCCTTAGTTCCGACGCTTCCATCCTCTGTTGCAACCGTAACTGCAGTACGGTCAACATTTTCAAACTCTTCTTTGAGGAAATTATCAGCCGTGCGGTAGCCAAGTACCACCTCTTTCCGGCAGTTAAGGCTTTTGGCAAGCTCCAGCATCGGCGGAATACCTATGCCGCCGCCAAAAATGATTGCAGTATCCATTCTGCCGCCATTTTGCTCTACATAATTCTCGATACTTTTAAGCTCATATCCATTGCCCAATGGTCCCATAACTGTCAGCACATCACCCTTGTGATAGGAAGAAAATTCCCTTGTGCCCTTTCCGACAATTCTGTAAACCATACGAAGCTTATTGCCGTCAATCTCGCAGATACTAATAGGCCTCGGAAGAAGTCTTGAGCCGTCATTTGAATATATTGATATAAACTGACCGGCTCTTGCATTTTGTGCAATATCCTTTGTGGCAATCCACATTGAAAAAATGCCCTCCGACAGCTCTGCCTGCTCTATAATTTCAACCTGTTCTCTAAATTCCATGATAATGAACCTTTCTTTATTTTCCTGCCGCGTGAAGGGCTCCCATTATATCTTCCTTCATATCAATAACTGCCTGTCTTGAAGCATCAGCGTATGCCTCACCGCCAAAGGAAGCATATTTTTCCTGCTTATAAGCAGCAATTATGCCGCGTGAGCTGTTTACAATCGCTCCAAGTCCATCCTCGTTAAAATAATGGACTAAATCCTGAGCCTTTCCGCCCTGCGCGCCATAACCCGGAACAAGAATATAGGTCTTTGGCATAAGCTTTCTGAGAACCTTACCCATTTGAGGATATGTTGCACCGACTACCGCGCCAACACAGCTATATTCATCCCCCATAAGATTCTCTCCCCACTTTGCCACCTGTTCACCGACTATTTCATAAAGAGGTCTTCCATCCACTAATCTGTCCTGAAACTCACCGCTTGAAGGATTGGAGGTCTTAACAAGCACAAAAATGCCTTTATTTTCTTCCCTGCACACTTCAAGGAATGGATTTACACCATCCGAACCCAGATACGGGTTGACCGTAACAAAATCCTCGTCAAAGGTTTTATATGTCTTAGAGCCAACCCATACCCTTCCAAGATGTCCAACTGCATATGCCTTGGAGGTAGAACCAATATCACCGCGCTTTATGTCTCCGATTACAACAAGGTCTTTTTCCTTACAGTATTCCACAGTCCTCTGAAAAACCTTCATGCCTTCAACGCCGAACTGCTCATACATTGCAATCTGCGGCTTCACAGCCGGAACAAGATCATATATGGCATCAATTATGCCCTTATTATACTGCCAGACTGCTTCGCAGGCACCCTCCAGAGTTTCTCCGTATTCTTTGTATGCCTTTTCGGCAATGTGTTCAGGAATATAATTGAGCATAGGATCAAGTCCTACGACAATGGGTGAATCCAGCTTTTTGATTTTGGTTACTAATTTGTTAATCATAACATCCTCCATTTATTGTTGGTATATACTTCTATATATCAAATACACTGACCTCATCCGCCAGTTCTTTGCTAAGGCCTGTCAATCCGCTTGCTTTATCCAAAACAAGTGCAACAATGCTGTTGAGTTCTTCAATACTTGCCATAATCTCTTCAGTGCTTGCAGCATTCTCCTGTGAAACTGCTGACAGATTAAGAACTGCGGCATTAATCTTCTCTCTTTCCTGATCTACCTCATCGACCAGCTTACTAATTTCGACAATCTGACCGCTTGTATCGTTGATGCCATCCTCAAGAGTAACAAAATTGCTCTTGGTTTCTATGAGCTTATCATTCTGAACGTTGATATTTTCAGTTGTCTGGTTTACCTTCTGAACAATCAGCTGGTAATTATTCACAAGACTGCTGAGATTGTCATTAATACGCTCACTTGTCTCAGAGCTCTGCTCAGCGAGCTTTTTGATTTCTTCTGCTACTACGGCAAAGCCCTTTCCGACTTCACCCGCCCTTGCAGCCTCGATGGATGCGTTTAATGACAGCAAATCGGTCTGGCTTGCTATATCCTGTATGAGATTCAATGCCTCGTAAATTGCCTTTATACTCTCATTGGTACGAGTTATCTGCTCGTTGACCTCTTTAACCTCTGACATTGTCGAATTATTACTGTCGGATAATACCTCGAGAGTTTCTACAACCTTCTCCTTGGCAGCATTCATTCTGTCAGACGTATCTGAGAGAGCATCCGTGTTGGTAACAATGGTTTCGATATTCTTGCCCATTGCTGCGACTGATTCTGCTACATTCTGAGTATCATCAGCCTGATCCTGTGCACCTGAGGAAACATTCTCAACAGCCTTCACTATCTCAGATGTGGTTGCGTTGGCTGCCTGTGCATTTTCGTTCAAATCCAGCGATACAGCATGAAGGTGTTCCGATGCTGCATTGATTTTGACAACTATTTCATTGAGGCTTCTTGCAAATTCATATGTACTGTTATAAATTTCCTCATATTCATCACGGTTTTTGTCAAACTTCTTATCATACTCAACCTTCAGGTCATTGCTGTGAAGCTGTTCAACCAGACTAACTGAATTAGTCAGCTTGCCAACCATCTCCCTGAGTGATATGGCAGAAATTACAAGAAGTATAATCGCAATAAGTGCAATTCCGCAAACCAGCTTCATTACCTTGCTTCTGACAAATGACAACTCCTCTGTTCTGGAAATTCCAGCAAATACTGCCCCAACCAGTTCATTACCGTCAACACTAGGTACATAGAAGCCATAATACAATTCACCGTTTACGTTGGCATCCGTAACAAAAAGTTCACCTTTTGTATCAATAAGCTTTTGTTTTATAGTTGAATCCATCTTCGTTCCGGCTGCCCCGTCAATCGTAGTTACATCCCTGACATCCCCCTTAAAAACCGTCAATTCAACTCCGATTTTGGCAGAATAACTATCGACAGATTCTGCAAGCAATTCATCATCATCGCCCAGATTAGTACTGATAACAGCTACGCCCTCGGCTGCAGAACGAAGCCTTTCCTTTGCCTCGTCATCTATGATATTACGGTAGCTGATGCTTACATATACCCCTACAAACACTGCTATCATAATACATGGGAAAGCCATAAAACATAGTGTTTTTTCTCTTATGCCAAATGCATGTTTTTTCTTACTATTGCTCTTCATAAATTCACCCTCCATAAGCATAAAAATTTCTGCTTGAATTATAGCATTATAAATTTAAAAATTCAACTTACCTCAGCATAAAAGTATTTAATTATTTAACCCAGAATCAAACACCAAAAAGGCAGCGTCTTTAAGACACTGCCTGAAAAATTAGTGGTGGAATAAACGAATCCCCGTAAATACCATTGCCATATCATATTTATCAGCACATTCAATAACCAAATCGTCCCTGACTGAGCCGCCCGGCTGCGCAATATACTTAACTCCGCTTTTATGAGCTCTCTCAATGTTATCCGAGAATGGGAAAAAGGCGTCCGAACCGAGAGTAACATTTGTATTTTTGTCAAGCCATGCTCTCTTAGCTTCACGCGTAAACACCTCAGGCTTAACCTTAAATCTCTTCTGCCACTCACCGTCACGCAGAACATCCTCGTACTCGTCACCCATATATACATCTATCGCATTATCCCTGTCAGCTCTTCCCAAGGTATCAAGGAACTGAAGACCCATTACCTGAGGTGACTGACGCAGATACCAGTTATCCGCCTTCTGTCCGGCAAGCCTTGTACAGTGGATTCTTGACTGCTGTCCGGCGCCAATGCCGATTGCCTGTCCGTCCTTAACGTAGCATACAGAGTTTGACTGTGTATACTTAAGCGTGATAAGTGCAATCTTCATATCAATAATTGCTGATTGAGGAATCTGCTTATTCTTTGTAACAAAATTTGACAAAAGGTCTGCGTTAATGTCAAGTTCATTTCTACCCTGTTCAAAGGTTATCCCGTAGACCTGCTTTCTCTCAAGCTCTGCCGGAGTGTATGAAGGGTCTATCTTTATAACATTGTAGTTGCCTTTCTTTTTGGCTTTAAGTATTTCAAGAGCCTCGTCAGTATAGCCCGGGGCAATAACGCCATCCGATACTTCTCTCTTGATAAGTCTGGCTGTATCGACATCACATACATCCGAAAGCGCAATAAAATCTCCAAATGAAGACATTCTGTCCGCACCTCTCGCTCTGGCATATGCACAGGCAAGCGGAGATAATTCACCAAGGTCATCAACCCAATAAATCTTGGCAAGTGTATCCGAAAGTGGAAGTCCTACTGCTGCGCCGGCAGGAGATACATGCTTAAACGATGTAGCTGCCGGAAGCGATGTAGCCTCCTTTAACTCCTTAACAAGCTGCCAGCCGTTGAAGGCATCGAGAAAATTAATATATCCCGGCTTACCGTTTAACACCTCAACCGGAAGGTCGCTGCCATCCTCCATAAAAATCCTTGAAGGCTTCTGATTAGGGTTACATCCGTATTTTAACTGAATCTCATTCATTATAAATTCTCCTTTATAGCTCGCTTCTTACTGATTCTTATTAACTATTCTTGTTTCATATTTTGCGGTTGCAATGTCAATATATCTGACAAAAAGCGACACCTTATTGTCATTATTTAAGCTATCCCAGATAAGCTTTGTAAACTCATCTATATTTCCTGAAACAGAAACAAGCTTCGGCTCACCCTCAAAGCTTGGGAGTGGATTGCCGTCATGCATATATGTGTGAATGAAATGTCCCTCACCTGCGACCGGATTCTCATATGAGAAGGTGTATCTGTTGCAGGCATCAGGATTGCCGTTATTGCTTTTTAAAATTGACATCTCATAATTAAATTTATTGTCCGCAACCTTAATAATGCCTGAAATACGCGGAGTATAATTAGGTCCATCCGGTTCAAATTCACGGCTTCTGAGTGATTGTTCAAACGTAAGACCATTCTTCACCCCGTCATAAACCGTATCTGTCTGGTCTCCGTTTGTAACTATTGTATTATTTCCCAGTACACGAACAGGAGCATAAATAATAAGGCTCGGGTCCTCCAGCTTATCAGGGTCAAAAGCCTGTGTCCTGATTCCTTCTCCATCCTCTGCAAATACACGGTTCCTTGAATTTGCGCTTCTTCCCATAATAAAATATGCCGAAACTGCCTTTGTTCCGTCCTCTGACCTGCCGATAACGATGCCGCGTCCCGGGTAAGCATTTTCATTAAGCTCTGCACTGAGAGATAACATTTTCATCCTATATTCCTCCATTAAAAATTAAGCTGACTTGTATCACGGATATTCTAACGGATAACGGTGATATTTGCAATCTATTTTTATTTATCATTAAGCGCATCAAGACGTTTTTCAAACTCATCATGCGGCAAAGGTCTGTCAAAACAGAAGCCCTGCGCCAGATAACAGTTGTTTTCCTTGAGCATCTTGACCTGCTCCACTGTCTCAACGCCCTCGACAATACATTTAAAGCCCATATCCTGGAGCATGGTTATGAGATGCCTGAGCATTGAATACTGCGACTGGTCGCTCTTGGCATCAACAGGCAGAAGGCTCTTATCAATCTTAATAATGTTCCAAGGCACCTGACGGATAAGATTAAGGGAGGAATATCCGATTCCGAAATCATCAACCGAGGTTGAGATACCGTGTTCGCTAAGCTCCTCAACAACGCTCTTTAAATCCTCAAAATTAACATCCGTTGTTGTTTCCGTAAGTTCAATCTCTATATATTTATGCGGAACGGAATACTTATCAATAATTGACATTATACGTTTTACCAATTCTGTATCACCCATATGTCTTCTTGACAAATTTACAGAAACCCTGACAACCTGCTGTCCTTCATCAAGCCATTTTCTGATATCCCTGCACACATGCTCGAGCACATAAAAATCCAATGTGCAGATTGCATTGCTCTGCTCAAGAATCGGAATAAAATCATTTGGAGGGACTATCGTGCCGTTATGCCTCCAACGGCATAAGGCCTCTGCTCCGGCAAGCGAATAATCCTTTAACAAAACCTTCGGCTGATAGTATACGGCAAATTCTTCATTTTCTATTGCTGCCTCAAAAGAGCTCTCGATTAATTTTGCATGCTCAACCTCTTTTTTAAGCTGCTCATCATAAAAAACATAGGTTTTATTGACATTCTTTCTCGCCGCACGCACCGCCGCACTTATACGGTCCATAACATCATCCGCATTATGGATATTATCAGTAATTTTATAATAACCGGCACTTGTTGTTACAAATACCTTTTCGCCGGTTGCTTCGCTGCATACTATCCACTGCCCGTTCAGATAATCAATCACAACATCAATGTATTTCTTTTCAAAGAGAGCCACAAAATTATCCCTTGCAATCCTGCACACATATCCATTGCTGCCTATTTTCTCCTGCAGTCCGAGGAGGAACTTTTTCATTACCTCCGTTCCGCCGTTCCTGCCTAACTTCTGGTTTATGACAGAAAAACGCTTCAAATTGAAATAACATGCAGCGTAATCCGTATGCTCGTCAACCTCAAGAAGCTCCGTAACCATCTTTTTAAAAAATCTTATATTGTAAATGTTAAGGTCCTGGTCATAAAAAAATGTGTTTTTTACAAAATTTACCGCCCTTGACCTGCCATTAAACACAAAAAGCATTGTAAGCAGTAGCTGGATTTTTTCAGTTTCCTGCTCCTTCCACTTTTCATCACCGTTTTTTTGGTAAACCTTATATACGATTACATTTCCCCGTCCGGACCTTTCCCGTCTTTTGAGGCAGGTACTCTCGTCTGCATTTGCACAGTCATAATAGATATAGTTCTCACCATTATTTATTTTCTCATAATATGCCGTTTCATACTGGCATACCTCTATTCTTCCGATTCGCAGCAATTCACAAATATCGGTAAGTATCGTTTGAAACTCAGGTAAGAACGGTTCCGAAACTGCTGACATCTGCACCAAAAATTTATCAAAGGTTTCCGTATATTTCTGAATATCCAATTCCATCACCTGCTGCCTCCTAACTTCAACTGAGGCAGGCAAAGCTCAATAACTATATTATCTGCATCTTCCTCCAAGCTGATATTTCCCGACATTCTTTTAAGCAGCAAAAGCACAAAGGATATGCCAAACGCACCGCCATCTTCCTGATACTGCTGATATGTATTATTTTCCACGTATGTCTTTATCTCCTCACGCTCCTTAACTGAAAGGCATGACTGCGTATCCGTCAGCGTAATATAAAGCATTGTGGAGTAGGATACCTCTCTTGCGGACAGCTTAATGTTAAGGCTGCCTCCTGTTTTATTTTCGAGAAGCTCACGAATCATTCGATTAATCATTTGTCCGATACGACCCTCGTCTCCGAACAATACCTCGGGCACCGTATCATCCACAGTTATCCCCGATATATAAGCCTCATCCCCGGGATGTCTTGAAATGCCGTCCTTAATCTGTTCAACCAGCTCACAAACCTTATAAGCGGTCTCTGTCAGTTCAACATCATTGGCGGACATACGCATATATTCTATTGTTTCCCTAACACTCTCACGCATTGCTTCTCCTTCAGCCTGCATTCTGCCAAGCAGCTGTACAGTCTGTTCATCTTTAGTTTTATTAATGTTATCCTCCAGCAGCTTAAACCAGCCTGCCATTGAATGTTCAAGATTCATACTGATGTTCATTACAAAATCAGCCTGTGATTTAGCAGCCTTCTCCATGTGTCTGCTTTCCTGAAGCGCCAGATAATTACGGTAAGCCATACCTGACACTCCGACTGCGATCTCACCCAAAAATACCGCTGCCTTCTCTATTGCCTCCCTGGAAAGACAAGCCACCTCTTTAGCTGCCCTTATGTATTCCTCAGGAGCAATTCCGTACTCATCAGCGGTCTTTGACAGAGCCTGTTCGTCAATCTCCTCGTACCTTACCTGACCGCCTATAAAGCTTCCCAAAAACATTCCTTCAACGATTATAGGCGCAGCAAAATCCATCAGACCCGCGTGGCACGAATATACAACCGCATGGCCTGCCTTAAGAGCATTAAATATTCCGTTCTTATCACATTCTGCGCAGTCAGTGCATCCCTTATCGGACTTTCTGGTCAGTTTCTCGCAAAATCTGGTAAAACCGCTTTTAGCTGTTATATGTACTCCCTCAGGGCTCAATATAAGAGCTGCCATTCCGGTATATGCCGAAAAGCCGTCCTGAATCCTTTGTAATGCCTCAACACTTATCAAATCTGTCAAAGTAATTTTTTTCATTTGCAATACTCCAAAAGTATTCGTTCAATCATATATATTTATTTTATAATTAATCATAAGACTTTTCAATACATTTCTTGCTAATTTACACACTAATTTACATATAAATGCAAAAAAGGGCGGGCACCCCCTGACGAAGTGTCCGCCTTTAGATATTTTAAAATTACTTAAGCGTTCCCAAAATCCATCCAAGCAAATTATAATGGCTGAATAAAGCCGCAGCGACAAGTGAAATTGTCGACATAATCTTGATAAGGATATCAAGTGAAGGACCTACCGTATCCTTAAGAGGGTCGCCTACCGTATCACCGACTACAGCTGCGTCATGTGCAGGAGAGCCCTTCTTCTGACCCTCAATGGCACCTGATTCAATATATTTCTTGGCATTATCCCATGCGCCGCCTGCGTTACCTGTAAAGATAGCGAGCATAATAGCTGAAATTGTAGCACCGATAAGCACGCCGCCAACAAAGTAAGGACCAAATAAGAAGCCCGATACCAATGGGAAAAGAATTGCCATAAGAGCCGGGAACTTCATTTCCTTCAGGGCGCCCTGTGAAGAAATCTCAATACAGGTCTTGTAGTCAGGCTTTGCCTTGCCCTCAAGAATACCAGGAATTTCCTTAAACTGTCTTCTTACTTCCTCAACCATCTTACGGGCAGCCTTGGCAACGGCTTCAATCAGCATACCGGAGAAAAGGAACGGAAGTGCTGCACCAACCAGTGCTCCTGCAAGTATAAGAGGGTCTGTAAAGTTAAGTACAAGTTCACTTCCCTCAGCCTGGAATGCATAAAGGAAGGAAACCATAAGTGAAAGTGCCGCAAGGGATGCCGAACCAATGGCAAAGCCCTTACCAATAGCTGCCGTTGTGTTACCAACTGAATCAAGCTTATCCGTAATCTCACGCACCTCAGGCTCAAGCTCTGACATTTCAGCAATACCGCCTGCATTATCTGAAATAGGACCATATGTATCAACCGAAACCGTGGCAGATACAAATGAGAGCATACCTACCGCTGCCATCGCAAGACCGTACATACCAGATACGGCATAAGAAGCATATGTAGCAATACCAAGTATGATAAGCGGAGCCATGCAGGACTTCATTCCGACTGCAAGACCCTGTGTAATCGTAAGTGCCGGACCTTCCTTGGAAGCTTCTGCGATAAGCTGTGTAGGACGATAGTCATAGCTTGTATAGTATTCTGCAATCGCACCGATAACCACACCGCTGACTACGCCGATTGATGCTGCAATCCATGGTGAAAGGAAGCCGACATTAAAGCCCGAGCCTGCAAGGTCTACTCCGTTAAATACATAGTATGTAAGTGCAAAACCGCCGATAATCGTAATTGCGGCTGCTGACCATGTAGAGATATTAAGATCTCTGTGCGGATTATCCGAGCCCTTCTTAAGAAGAACATATGCAATACCAAGAATGGATGCAAATAAACCGATAGCCGCAAACATAAGAGGATATGTCATCATCTTCTCAAGAACCGTAACCGAAACTCTGCCCGAAGCTGCCGCAGTATGTAAAAATATGCTGACTGCAAGGATGATTGCCGAAGTAATGGCACCTACATATGACTCAAGAAGATCTGAGCCAAGACCCGCAACATCACCTACATTGTCGCCTACGTTATCAGCTATTGTAGCCGGGTTACGAGGATCATCCTCAGGTATGTGTGCCTCAGTCTTGCCGACAAGGTCTGCGCCCATATCTGCAGCCTTTGTGTAAATACCGCCGCCGACACGATTGAACATAGCAACAATCGAGCAGCCGAGTGCATAGCAGGAAAGGCACGAAGTAAATATACTTCCCTTAACAGCAATGGCATCCTCTGCAATATATCCAAAGCCATATCCAAAAATCATATAAACAATAAATAAACCAAGCAGTGCAAAACCGCCAACGCAAAGACCCATTACGGAGCCGCCCTTAAGCGCAACCTTAAGTGTTTCTCCTATATTCTTGGTATTGCGTGCCGTGTTAGATACCCTTACATTGGCATAGGTAGCAATCTTCATACCTACATATCCGGCGCAGGCGCTCATTATGGTACCAATCAAAAAGCAAACTGACGGCTCCCAGCGAAGCACTCCCTCCTGAAGACTGAAAATCACGCCAAATGCAACTGCAACGATTACTACTACAATAGTAATAATCTTGTACTCGTAGTTGATAAATGCATTGGCACCCTCACGGATGGCAGCTGCAATCTCAGACATACGATTTGTTCCTTCCTCCAGCTTCTTAACACCGCTGAAATTCAGCGCGGCATACAAAAGAGCAGCCAGAGCAGCAATAATAACAATAATTAAAGCTGACATTTTATTTCTCCTTTTCGCTATATGATTATGCGCCATTTTTCAAACGCATTTCTAATAAATATTACCAAATATTATTTTTTAGGTCAATTATTTTTAGACAAATTGTGCAAATTTTTGTATTAAAAAACTGCCGGTTATTCACCGGCAGCGTCTTTTTCGCGCGGAAGTACAATTTCCTGCATGAGCTCATCATTCATAACATCAAGAATCTTCTTCATAGTTGTCAGCTCATCTTTTGTAAATCTCTTTTCAACCCTTTCCAGCACTACTGAAAGATATTGATAGCTTACATTATAATAATCAAGATATTTTTCCGTAACCTCAAGGTAGAATTCTCTCTTATCCTCCTGTGACTGAATCTTGCGAAGATACCCCTTTTTAATCAGATTATTAACCTTGTAGGCGGCATTGGGCGATGAAATATTGGCAAGCTTTGCAAATTCATTGACCGTCGGCTTGTTCATCGCATATATAATCTCCATGCAAAAGGTTTCCACGGTAGTAAGTGAAGCCTCACTTTCCTGAATACTTTCAAAAACCTTCTGATAAAAATGCAGCTTGAATTTTGAATATACCTTAATAAATGACTCCTTAAGCATATTACTCCTCCTATAACGGATATTATTACTTAGTTATCATTATATCAGCTATTTTTATCAATTGCAAAAGTCAGTTCGGCGGACACAGCAAGTTTTCCATCCACATATGCACTGGCTTTCCCGATGCCGACCGGTCCTCTTCTCATTGCAATCTCACAGTTAAGCTCAAGCACATCACCCGGAATTACCTGTTTTTTGAAGCGTGCGGACCTGATTCCGCCGAGCAGTACTATCCTGCCCTTATTCTCCGGCTCAGTTAAGAGCGCCACTGCGCCGGTCTGTGCAAGTGCCTCAATAATAAGTACTCCAGGCATTACATGTTTGCTTGGAAAGTGTCCTAAAAAATGCATCTCATTTGCCGAAACGCATTTGATTCCCTTAGCCATCTGCCCCGGAACACATTCCACAATCCTGTCAACAAGTAAAAACGGATATCTGTGCGGTAATATTTCCTGAAGCTCATTAGAATTTAATTCCATATTTTTTCTCCAATCCATGCTGTTTTATAATTCTGCTTTTTTAAAAACCACCGTTGCATTATGTCCGCCAAAGCCCAGTGAGTTAGACATTGCATAGCTAACCCTTTCGCTGCGTCCTTCATTTGGCACAATATCAAGGTCGCACTCTTCATCCGGCACACGATAATTAATGGTTGCAGGAATATAATCGTTTTTAACGCTGAGTGCCGTTATTATGCCTTCAACCGCCCCGCTTGCCCCGAGAAGATGTCCCGTCATAGACTTTGTCGAGCTTACCTTAAGCTTGTATGCGTGTTCTCCAAATGCTTTCTTTATGGCGTTTGTTTCACAGACATCATTAAGATGGGTTGAGGTGCCATGTGCATTTATGTAATCTATATCCTGCGGCGAAACATTTCCATCCTCCAATGCAAGCTGAAAGCACTTTGCAGCGATACTTCCATCCTCAACCGGAGCTGTTATGTGATGTGCGTCACAATTAGTTCCATAGCCAATAACCTCACAGTAAATCTTAGCACCGCGGGCTTTGGCATGCTCGTACTCCTCCAGAATAAGGATTCCGGCGCCCTCTCCCATAACAAAACCGCCTCTTTCCTTATCAAACGGTATTGAAGCACGATTAGGGGCATCCGTTGTGTTAAGTGCCTTTAGAGAAGTAAAACCGCCTATTCCGAGTGAAGTAATGCTCGCTTCAGTACCGCCGCAGAGCATTACATCACTATATCCGTCCCTGATATGGTGGAACGCATCACCGATTGCATTGGTCGAGCTTGCACACGCCGTAACAACACAGGTACACATGCCATGAAAACCATAAGCAATAGCAATCTGTCCCGCTGCCATATTGGAAATAGCCATCGGAATAAAGTAGGGTGAAACTCTGTCATAACCCTTCTCATATCCCTTTATATCCTCCTCCTGAATTGTGCCAAGTCCGCCTATACCGCTTGAAACTATTACACCGCACCGGCTGGTGTCAAGCTTATCAAAATCAAAGGCAGCATCGTCCATTGCCTCTTTTGCGGCTGCCATTGCAAACTGCGTGAATCTGTCCATTTTGCGCAGCTCTCTCTTATCAACTGCTGCCTCTGCGTTAAAATTTTTCACTTCACCTGCAAGAGTAACCTTCCTGCCCTCAGTATCATAATGAGTAATCGGCGCAATTCCACATCTGCCGCTTTTAACCGATTCCCATGTTTCATTTACATTCAAGCCGATTGGCGTAACTGCTCCCAAACCTGTGATAACAACTCTTCTCATATTGCCATACCTCCGTCCACACAAAGCACCTGTCCTGTGATGTATTTACTTTCGTCCCCTGCAAGAAAAGCAACCGCACCTGCTATATCATCTGCCTGTCCCATTATTCCGAAAGGGATTGCGGCTGTAAGCTTTTCCTTTGCAGTATCGGAAAGCACACCCGTCATATCAGTTTCAATCATACCGGGTGCAACTGCATTTACCGTAATTTTGCGTGCTGCGAGCTCTCTTGCAAGCGACTTTGTCATTCCGATTACCGCTGCCTTGCTTGCCGCATAATTTACCTGTCCGGCATTTCCCATAACACCTACAACACTGCTTATATTAATAATGCGCCCGCTGCGCTGCTTTAGCATAAGCTTTGACACCGCACGCATCATATAAAAGCTTCCCTTGAGATTAACATTTATAACCGCGTCCAGTTCCTCGTCCGACATACGCACAATAAGATTATCCCTTGTGATTCCGGCATTATTTACAAGAACATCAATGCGTCCGAAAAGCTCAACAGCCTTATTTACCAGATTGGCACACTCATCCGGTCTGCTAACATCCGCCTTAAGCGCATATGCCTTAACGCCCTGCGCGGTACATAAATCCAAGGTTTCCTTTGCAGCCTCTTCACCTGAATTATAATTAAAAACTATATTCATTCCCATCCTTGCCAGCCGGACACATACCGCCCTTCCTATACCGCGGCTTCCTCCGGTGACAAGTGCCGTCTTATTTTCCATTGTTCAATCCCTCACTTATAAGTTTTTTAAGGTCCGAAGCCGTGTCGATATTTACAACCTCTACCTCTTTTCCAACAGCCTTGGCGGTTTTTTTAAGGAAACCTGACAGGGTGCTTCCCGGACCGATTTCAACAAAGGTATCCGCGCCTGCCTCTAACAGCCTTCTAAGAGATGCTTCAAACCTTACGCTGTTTTGAACCTGTCTTTCAAGAAGCACTTCGATGCTCTCATCCTCCTTAAGAAAATCTCCGGTAACATTCATTACCACAGGAATATTCGGACGTCTAAAATTAATCTGGGCAAACCTTTCCCTCAAGGCGTCGCCTGCCGGCTTCATATACTTTGTGTGGAACGGACCCGAAACATTTAATCTCACGCAGCGTTTTGCACCCTTTGTCTTTAGATAATTCTCGGTATCAATTACAGCCCATTCATCACCGCAGATTACATACTGTCCCGGGCAATTATAATTTGCGAGTGTCACAAATCCGTTCCCGCCGCACACCTCACAGGCTTCATATACCGTTTTGTCATCAAGACCCAGGACAGCACTCATACAGCATATATGTCCTTTTGCCGCCTCCATCATCTTCTTACCGCGAAATGCCGTAAGATTAATATAATCCGGTGCATCCATAACTCCCGCCGCATAAAGTGCTCCATATTCTCCAAGACTTAAGCCGCAGGCTGCATCAGGCTTTATATTATGCTTATACAGGACATTTGTCACACCTGCCGCAAATAAAGACATACATGGCTGTGTGTTTTCCGTCTTTGAAAGCTCCTCAAGTGAGCCATTATGCATAAGCTCTTTATACACGGGCGAGATACCCTTCATATCTGCTATTTCACGGTATTCCTCAAATTCCTCGTAAAAATCCTTTCCCATTCCTGCCTTCTGGCTTCCCTGTCCGGCATACATAAAAACTGTTTTCACAAATTTTCCCTCCACTGTACTGCAATTTCATTCATAAGCTCTTCCACGGACATAATACGTTCAACCCTGTCAGCATTTTCTCCGCAGAAGAACAGACCATCCTGTACGTTTCCTTTTACTGCCTCAATAAGCGCCCTGCTGATGCAATATGGTGTAAGCTCACCCTTTTTACAGGCAGTAAGACAGGCATTGCACTTTAGCGCCGGAAATTTCCCGTGTGCCTTAAGCCTTTTTAACAATGGGCTGTTTATCGCCCTTGCCGGCATACCCACAGGACTTTCTATGATAATTATGTCTTGCTTTTTGGCATTTACTATCTGCTGTTTAAATTCCTCTGCCGCGTCACACTCATAGGTAGCAATAAATCTTGTTGCCATCTGAACTCCGCTTGCACCCAGCCTGGTAAAATGCGCCATATCGGCGCCATCAAAAACTCCGCCGGCAATAAAAACCGGAATCTTATATCCATAAGCCGCTTCAAATGGTGCAATGGCTTCAAGAACCTCAGAAAGAATTTCTTCATTTTCCTTATATGTATGTGCACTGAGTTCTTCGGCTGAAAATCCCAAATGTCCGCCTGCTTTATGACCTTCGATAACTATAAAATCAGGTATTACGTCATTTTTCTTCTGATAGCTTCTGCAAAGCAGCGATGCCGCCTTGCCGCTTGAAACAATCGGTGCAAACAGCGTATCGGTTCCTTTTGTAAGCTCACCCAGCTTAAGGGGAAGTCCCGCCCCTGAAATAATCGCATCCGCCCCTGCCTCAATAGCACATTTAACGGTCTTCTCATAATTTGAAACCGCCACCATTACATTTACCGCAACAAGACCGTTTGCTCCCGCAATCTCCTTTGCCTTTAAGATTTCACTTCTAAGGCATCTTAAATTGGCTTCAACAGGATTTTTCTCAAATTCAGGGTCCTTAAAGCCTATATTTACAGAGCTTATTACACCCATTCCTCCCTGCTTTGCAACATTTCCGGCAAGAGAAGAAAGCGAAACTCCGACACCCATTCCTCCCTGAATAATAGGGAGCTGCAATTCTTTATCTCTTATTTTCATTTTATCTCCCTACTTAAGGCTATCTATTACCTTACTGCAGCCGTCATACATATCCTTAAAAATCTCTGCAATCGGTCGGATTTCATTAAGCTGCCCCACTACCTGTCCTGCCATAAGTGAGCCCGTCTTTACGTCACCCTCAAATACAGCCCTTCTTAGTGAGCCAAGGGTGAATTTTTCAAGCTCCATCTTGTCAGCGCCTGCTTTTTCCTGCTTTACATACTCCCTCGCCATCTGATTCTTTAATATTCTGACCGGTGTTCCTGCAATACGTCCGGTGACAATGGTATCGTTATCCTTTGCCTTAAGGATTGCTGCCTTATATGCCTCATGAATCGGGCACTCCTGTGATACCAGCAGGCAGGTGCCAAGCTGTACGCCGATTGCGCCCAGCGCAAATACCGCTGCAAGCTGTCTGCCGTCTGCAATGCCTCCCGCAGCAATTACAGGAATATCAACCGCATCTATGACCTGCGGCACAAGGGTTAAGGTTGTCATTTCGCCTACATGACCGCCGCTTTCCGTTCCTTCGGCTATCACGGCATCAGCACCGTCACTTTGCATTTTCTTTGCAAGAATTGCGCTGGATACAACCGGCATTACAAATATACCCGCCGCCTTCCATTTTGCCATATATTTTCCCGGGCTCCCCGCCCCTGTTGTTACTATCTTTACACCCTCCTCAATGATAACCTCAGCCATCTCGTCAGCGGCAGGATTCATCAGCATAAGATTTACGCCGAATTTTCCGTTTGTAAGCTGCTTGCACCTTCTGATGTTCTCACGAAGCGTATCTGCATTCATTCCACCTGCGCCTATAAGTCCGAGGCCTCCTGCATTTGTGACTGCCGCTGCAAATTCTCCGGTAGCAATATTAGCCATACCACCCTGAATAAATGGGTACTTAATTCCAAGTAACTCGTTAAGCTTCATAATATTTTCTCCTTATTTTTTATATGGTGATAAGTGCACTGCTCCACGTAAAGCCTGCGCCGAAGCCTACACATATAATTTTCATCCTCTGTTTTAACATTTCTTTCTGGTACATCTCATCAAGAGCTATCGGAATGCTTGCTGCCGAGGTATTGGCATATTGAGCAATGTTCTTATAAAATTTATCTTCATTTCCGGTGTATTTTTTTCTTACATGGTCTATTATCCTTTCATTTGCCTGATGACACACCACATAATCAATCTCATCCATTGTAAGCTGTGCTTTATCAAGCACCGCCTCGATACCTTCTTCAATCGCCGATACCGCAAATTTGAACACCTGACTGCCCTCCATATGCACAAACATATCGCTGCTGCCGACGCCCCTGCAGAAAAGTGCCCTGTTATCGCCCCTGGATTTTGCAAAATATGCATATTCACTGTCATCAAGGGATACCACCGCAGCCCCTGCGCCATCTCCAAACAACACACAGGTGGAACGGTCCGTAAAATCCGTTATTCTTGACATCTGTTCACTGCCTATTATGAGCGCATATTTCTTCTCACCGGCAAGAAGCAGTCCTCTGACTGTTTCTATGGAATACAAAAAACCAGAGCAGGCAGCGCTTAAATCAAATGCCATAACATCATCCGAAAGACCGAGTCCCTCCTTAACCATACAAGCCACTGAAGGAAATGCGTAATCGGGAGTTGTGGTTGCAACAACCACATAACCGATATTTTCCTTGTCAGCAAGCTTTGAAAGAGCCTTAGCTGCTGCCTCTGTCGCCAGTGAAACACAGCTCTCCTCCTCACACAGAAAACGCTGCCTTATTCCGGTACGGCTTCTTATCCACTCATCATTTGTATCTACAAGGTTACTTAAATCATCATTTGTCAGTATTTTCTTCGGAAGCGCCCTTCCTGTTGCCAGAATATGTATTCCGGCTTTTGAATTTTTACCAGAGCTCACTTCTAACCTCTTTCCGGTGCATAGGCACCATCAATATTTCTATATTTACGATAACGGGCACTTACCAGATTATTAGTTTTTAGTGCTCTCAATCTGTTTAATTCTTCTGTCAGCATATTGCGTAAATTCTTAATACAGCCCTTTCCTTCCGGAATAATTCCGTCAATAAGACCAAATTCCAAAAGCTCCTCCGCCGTAATTTTCATAACATCGCAAGCCTGCCTTGCCTTCTTGGCATCCTTCCACAAAATCGAGGCAAAGCCTTCGGGTGAGAGAATTGAATACACTGAATTTTCCAGCATCCACACGCTGTCAGCAACGCCTAGCGCAAGTGCTCCTCCGCTGCTTCCCTCACCTGTTATTATCGCAATCACAGGTGTTTTAAGGTTTGACATCTGAGCAATATTTTCCGCTATCGCATTTGCCTGCCCGTGCATTTCAGCCTCCATTCCCGGATATGCGCCCGGAGTGTCAATAAAGGTTATTACAGGCCTGTTAAACTTCTCAGCCTGTTTCATAAGTCTTAGAGCCTTTCTGTACCCTTCAGGCGAGGTCATCCCAAAATTACACTCCACATTCTCCTGCGTACTCCTGCCCTTTAAATGTCCGATTACCGTAACAGGTATTTTATTAAAGGTTGCAATTCCGCCGAGTATGCTTCTGTCATCCCTTGACAGCCTGTCACCCTTAAGTTCTATAAAGTCATCAAATAACTGCTCTATATAATCCGTTATAAGAAATCTTTCCTTGCTTCTGGCAATAAGCACCCTGTCATACGGTGTTACATTATCCTTCTGTGCCATATTATTTCACCCTCTGATGCATTTTTAATAATCTATACAGCATATTTTTCATTTCCCTTCGTTCTACAACCATATCCACCATGCCGTGCTCCAATAAAAATTCTGCTCTTTGAAAGCCCTCGGGGAGCTTCTCACCAATGGTCTGTTCTATAACCCTCGGACCTGCAAAGCATATGAGTGCATCCGGTTCTGCAATAATAATGTCGCCCAGACTTGCATAACTTGCGCTCACGCCTCCTGTGGTCGGATTTGTCAGAACTGAAATAAAAAGCCCTCCGTTATCCTTAAATTTCTGGACCGCTGCCGAGGTCTTTGCCATCTGCATAAGTGAAAACATACCCTCCTGCATTCGTGCTCCTCCGCTGGCAGAAAATATGATAAGAGGAAGCTGCTTTTTATCAGCATACTCGGCAAGCCTTGTTATCTTTTCTCCGACTACCGTACCCATACTGCCCATAAGAAACTTGCCGTCCAAAATGCCCAATGCCGCAGGAATTTTGTTAATCGTGCATACTCCCGTAACAACTGCATCATCATTTCCGGTCTTTTGTCTGTTAGCTGTCAGCTTTGCCTCATAATCAGGAAAATTTAACGGGTCCTTACTTTTAAGTCCCCTTGCCAGCTCCTTAAAGGATTTTTCATCCGCCGTCTGGCGTATTCTCTCCCTTACATCCGGGGCATAATAGTAATTACAGTCCGGACATACATACATATTTTTAATAATGATGTTTTTGCTGACACAGCAGCCGCATTTCGGACATTTGGTCGTTTCCTCAGTTTTTTCGCTTCTGCGGAGCTTAAGAAGGGAATTTAAGTCCTTTTTCCTGCGCCAGAAAATATCATTCAGTGCCATTTTCTTTTCCCTCTTTTATCCATTTTTCTATTGTTTCGCTGTTTTTTTCCCAGAAGGAGGTATCGTAATTCCCCTTGATAAAATCCGGATGATACATAACGAGGTACATAAACCTCTCATTGGTTTCAATTCCTTCAATCACAAGCTCCTCCAGAGCCCTTCTCATTCTCCTTATGGCCTCAAGCCTTGTGTTTCCATGCACGATTATCTTTGCAAGCATTGAATCATAGAACGGGCTTACCTCATAACCGCTGTACAAATGACTGTCAACCCTGACTCCGTAGCCTGCCGGAAAATGAAGATAGGAAATCTTGCCCGGCGTTTTCGCATTTATCCTACATTCAATCGCATGCCCGCTTAAATTAACCTCCTCCTGAGTAACAGAAAGCTTCATTCCCGCAGCCACACGAATCTGCTCCCTGATAAGGTCAATCCCCGTTATGGCCTCCGTTACCGGATGCTCCACCTGAATCCTTGTATTCATTTCAATAAAATAAAAGCTGCCTTTATCATCAAGAACAAATTCCACCGTACCCGCACTGTTATAGCCTGCCGCCCTTGCCGCCTTCACCGCTGCTGCGCCCATTTTCTCCCTAAGCTCATCAGAAAGCACCCATGAAGGTGATTCTTCTAAGAGCTTTTGATTATTACGCTGGATTGAACAGTCACGCTCGCCGAGATAAACTATATTTCCGAATTTATCTCCCAGAATCTGAAATTCAATGTGATGCGGATTGATGACAAGCTTTTCGATATACATATCATCATTTCCAAAGGCTGCCTTTGCCTCTGCCTTTGCCGTTTCATATGCACCCACAAGCTCCTGTTCATTGAATGCCTTACGCATTCCCTTTCCTCCTCCGCCTGCTGACGCTTTGATAAGTACCGGATATCCTATTTCTCCGGCAATTTCCATAGCCTCTGCGGCTGTTTTTACAAGCTCCCTTGAGCCAGGCACAACGGGTACGTCATTGGCAATCATAAGTTTTCTGGCAGACTGCTTATCACCCATATTACTTATGATGTCTGCCGACGGACCGATAAAGCATATTCCGTTTTCTTCACATTTTCTTGCAAAGACTGCATTTTCAGAAAGGAAGCCATAGCCCGGATGTATTGCATCGCAATTCATTTTAATTGCCGTTTCAATTATTACATCTTCGTTAAGATAACTCATTGAGGACTTTGCCGGTCCTATACATACGGCATATGTGGCTGTCACCACAGGAAGTGATGCTTCGTCCGCCGTCGAATAAACCAAAACCGATTCTATATCCATTTCTCGAAGACACCTTATAAGACGCAGAGCTACCTCACCTCTGTTAGCAATCAATACTCTCTTAAACATTTTTATGCTCCAATAATTAACTGATTTTAAGCATCACTATATTCTTATTGTACTCAACCATTTCGCCGTCCTCAGCCTCGATTGACTCAACTATGCCATCCTGTGGTGCCGTGATTTCATTCATAAGTTTCATTGCCTCGATTATTCCGACAACGTCGCCCTTGCTCACCTTCTGCCCGACCATAACAAACGGCTTATCCTCAGGTGAGGCTGCCCGATAAAAAGTACCTACAAAGGGTGACTTAACCGCCACCAGACTACTATCTTCGTCAGCCGCCTTATCTTCGGCTGTCGGTGCTTTGGATGCGGTAATCGGCGCAGCAGAGCCGGAAGGCATCCTGCCTTCAGCGCTTACGTTCTTTTTTAATGTTAATTTCACGTTGTCAATTTCAAGGGAAATCTCATCGTAAGCGGTTTTTTCTGCTTTATCCATAAAAGCATAAATATCCTTAATTTCCATAACATTCCCCATTAGTTAACATTTGAATCAATATATTCTACGATATCATTAACCGAAACAAATCCCATAAGGTCTTCATCAGAAATTGTAATGCCAAATGCCTCTTCTAAAGCCATATTTAATTCAACAGCATCCAGAGAATCAATATTCAAATCCTCCTTAAGAGTAGCTGTCAGTACAACATCAGCCTCATTGCAGTTAATTGTTTCAACAATAATTTCCTTAACTTTCTCGAATGTCATTTTAAAAATCCTCCGTTTTGGGTTTTAATAATTTCTGCTAAATAAATTTAGTTAAATTTCTTTAGTTAAATTTATTTAGATTATCGTATCATATATTTGGGAAATGTCAACAGGTAATTTTTAAAATTTTATAAAATGCACTGAATTAATGAAATGCCGGAATGGGATTTCGATAAGTGGGACGGTTTGTAGGCACTCCCATAATACCTATATTTAGTTCTTTTTCACACCTTGCATATCTTTTTATACCAGACGGATAATTTTATCATTCGTGCTTTTCCTGCCTTTTCTTGGTTGTGTCTGTTTTCTTCATTCTCTGCTCCTTTACAAAAAAAGAACGCATAGACGGTTCTCTATACGCTCTTACACTGTGTGATTATTTAGTTTTGATAGTGATAGTGGCAAACAAGAATAATCCCTCAAGATAAGGAAAATCACTAAGTACATTTCTGATATTTGTTTCTATTACCTTGTCCGGTACATCATTGAGTACAGCGGGGGAAGCATAGAAAGACCGCATCATATGAAACACAGCATCGGCATCTTCACAACTGATATTTCTTATAGAGCCCATCACAACTACCTCTTTCGTAAATCCTAACGCACAGCCAA
>CAYOHM010000003.1:0-52928 GCA_964403785.1 uncultured Alistipes sp. | reverse complement strand
TCTATATTTCCATCAAAGACAAGGCTCATAAAATCATCATCAAACAGACACAGCTAGATTGTCCGTCTGAAAATCCGTAATGAAATCCATCTTTGGTTACATTTATTCACTCATATTTTCTAAAGTTCAATCCTTCCCAGAGTGTTTGCAACCACCCTGGTACTATGACCTTTGCTGACTTCTTTCCATTCGTTGTTACTACAGGCAACATACTCTGTTTCTATCTGCTGACAAGACCTCCCTAGGTACCACCCGTTTCTTTCCCTCTACCTATCTACCACAGTTGATTCCGAGTTGTTATTTGATTTTGGTTTGTTATGAAACCTTATCTTTAACTGTAGCCGGATGTGATTTCTGTACGTCAGACCAGTGGTTTTGCCATCCGACGTTCCTTCAGATTCCACTTTGCGATGAACCCTCCTTGTCATTGGCTATGTCTTTCACACTACTAGGGCAGACTAGGTACTTTCGTCCATCAGAAACGTGCGCCGCTAGGCGTACACAAAAGAGGCACCAGCCGTTTCCGACCAGTGCCATACAAATCTTATCCTATTCGTTTAGATTCCAATCAATAGTCATCATCATCTAAATCGTCATCGGAATCATCATCCCAATCTCCAGAATCACCAAACAACGCCTTATGTTCTTCCTTACTGGTGCAGAGCATCTCTTCTCCAAACATAAACTCCGCGCCATCAATCTTTCCATCTCTGTTCAAATCCATCCAATCAAATGGTCCCATAAAATTCACCTCCTGAAAATATTAGGTTCTTTAAACTTTAAATTATCCATAACAAGTCTTTTCTGTAATTTGCCAAGGCAATTCTCTATATTCTTTTTCTGAAATTTTCTTAAAACAATCTTTTCCTGTATTAAGATCTGTATAACCTAGAGTATATACTATTTTTGTTTCGTAGTTATATCCAACTCTGGTAGGAGTTTTAATTAATTCTTCCCATTTAAAAACAATATTTATTTTCCAGTTGTTTTCAATATCTATCCATGATTTGCTCCATTCTTTATCTCCAGGCAACATTTGTTCTATATATTTTAGTCTTTTTCCTCTTTCTTCTGCAATTTTTTTGGCATGCTCATAATATTCCCTATTTATCTTTTTTCTTCTATCATCTCTACCATCATAAACTACCTTATAATCTATATCTGTCCATAAGCCATTTCCATTAGTATAGATAGGCTTATCATTACTGCATAGGCGTGTAATTCCTCTCCTGTCATAATAGTATCTCACTCCATTTGGAAGTGTTCTTACATCCTGTTTACATTTTGCATTTTCAATGCCAGCTCTTGCTGCTGAAACTCCTAATACTCCCCAATATAACCATTCTAACATACATAATCATCCCCTTTTTATTTAAGGCTTCTTCTGTACACTTTTTATAACACAAGCTGCCGTGTTAGAAACTGAATTAAAATAGTATTCTGTAATGCATTGAGAAAGTGGTTATAAAATACATATCATTTTTCCAAATTGCTTCCTTTTATACCGCTCAATTTTATAGTTACAAATATGTTCCCTGTCATCCTGCCACCGTTCAACAGCTTCCGTATGTGTGTGATTTAGTTTTATAAAAAAATCTAAATATTCAAGAACCCTTTGCTTAGACAATGTCCCACACTTTACAATATCCTCAAGTATTTCACGCCTTTGTATTATGCTTAATCCAGCCTCATTAGACACACTATACCCTCGAATTTTAAGCGGAGACTCTTCTTTCCAATATGCCACTGTCGGAGAATATGCCCCGTATTTCTTATACGTTTTATAATCCATAACCTGACACATCAGAACACCTTTTTCTCTAAGCTTTTTATATGTTCCTTCCAGTAAAAAATATATATCACATTCTGCACAATACACAATTGGAAAGAGACACGGAAAATACCTTCCTGACTTATCTAAAATTTCCACTTCTCCAGCCATATCGATCAAATGATGTTTCTGATCACAAAATAGTGTATTGCTTCTTACAATCAATGTATCCTGCGAAAAAACATTTCTGCTCATATGTAATAACGGATTATCAGCCTCTGCTTTCTTTGCACTCATCTCACAAAACGATTTCGCCATAGTGATATTTTCTTCGGTTCTAAAATTGCTCCAACATTTATTTTTACTGTACCAACGCCATTTACACGCCTTTAATATCTCCCTCGTCTTATCATCCGGCATTCCGTCAAAATATAATTCAACATACCTTCCTGATACCTCATAGTGCGTCATAAAGTCCCCCCTTTATCCTTTGGTTTGCATTGCATCTTCTATGAATCTCAGCTACTGTTCTCTTCACATAAAGGTTAATTTTCTTTATCTTGGTTTCATTGTAAACTCAATGCCGTACAAAAAACTGTTCTCAGATACAGAACTTTTTATATGTGTTCATTCTATCATTTTTATGCTTTAATGTCACTTGAGTTTTCAGTTTTCTCAGCAAAAAGTCCGTCAGTTTTCTAATTCATTCACAAAAACACAGAACAAGATATCCCCCTTCTTTTGTACTTACTCCTATAATAATCGAATGTGCAATACATCTTCCCATGTTCCGTAAATATGTATGTCACCTGATTTGATTTAACCAAACAATCCAACATTCCCTCCGTTTCACTTAAGCTCAAATGATCGATAATTCCATAATATTGCTTATCCGTAAAGTTCGAGGCAATGACAGCCTTGGGATTTCCAACCAGAATGTTCCGAATCGTTCTGCAATATGAATATCCACAAATATAATCCTGCGTATTCTCCAGATCATTGATAATTCCAATCAATAATTTACTAACTCGCTTATCCATAATCGTCACCTCCGAATCCTTAATATAATCCGTGTTCCTTAATCAGACGCTGTTTCACCATATCATTTAGATTCCTATTCACGCACAAACTTCTGTGTGTGTAAATATTTTCATAGATGTAATGGCTACCTTTAACTCGTGAAAGTTCATAATTATTTCTGTGAAGCAAAACCACGAAACTTCTCATATCCTTTGACACTTTCATCATACCTGCTCCTTTCGCATAAAGTATTTTTTTTGACTTCGTGGTTTTATCTTACAATTACAGCATCTAATTTGGAATAAACAGATCATTGAATCCCGAAACGATTTATTGAGGTCATTTGTAAATGTAAAAGAGCATCCGTTTTCAGATGCTCTTTTGCTACTATCTGTTATTCAATTGCCGGAACCTTATATAATGACCTCACCAGATCAGCCAGCCCGTTTTCCTCCCATTCAGATGTAAACTTAAAATACTCTTTTACAATTCCGGATTCCATCTGCATAATTTGTATAAGCTGATCTTCTAATTGCTTCTCCTCTTCGTTTACCGGCGGGAGAATATTTTTCTTGATATATGCTTCTATTTCTTCTTTGGAGAACCAATCCAGAGGATTCTTTGATTCGTGCTTTTCACAAGCTTCCAAATATCTCGTATCTAGGTTTTTCCTAAATATAAAATCTGCTTGTACAATATCAATGCTCAAATCTTCAAGCCTTTTTTCTTTTTCCTCTATTTCTTTTTCTGATAATTGAGGATTGATGTACCTCTCTTTTTCGTATACTCCTATCCCATCTGCAGCCGGAACACATTTTCTAAACATTGTCAAGAAATCCGCTTCCGTATATCTATCAACGTAGAGTTCGCTTTCCAATTCGTCCAGCTCGAACAAATCATCATCATCTAAATGCTCTACAATAAAATCATACATTTCTCGACTGATTTCAAATATCATGCTAAAAAGTATATCAAAATATACATTATTTCCTGGGATAAGTTCTGTGTCAAGCTCTGTCCAAAAATTTCCTTCCAGTGCATTCAACTCATTATACGCATGACTATATGCCAAACCTTCGTTTCTCAAAAATTTGATGAAATTTATTCTGAATCCATTTACAATTGGTCTTAAATTTCTTATTTTCTTTTGTAATTGTTGACTATCAAGCAAATCTTGATAACAAGGTTTCTCATCACAAATCATTTCGTAGGTTAAAACATCTTTCAGCTTATCCTCCATATTTTGAGTCGGCTCAATATGCTTTAATGTTATAATCCCTTTCGCTGTAATAAAAATCTTATCCTGCTTCCTATCGTAAAAATCTGTATACTGTTCACGCACGCAAAGACCTATTTTTTCCAGCTTAAATAATTCTTTCGTGCAACGTTCTTCAGTCAACCCGTAAAGTTCCACCCCATCTAAAATATCAGATGAATCAACATACCCTTTCCCATTGATTAATATCAAAAGTATCTCCCGTCCAATCTCTCCAACAGTTCCCTCCGTATCTATCTCATCTGTAAGAAGATCATGCCCTAAGGCTTTTGAGATTTGCTGAATCACTTCGATATTGTAGATTCCATCCTTCTCATATTTTGAGATGTTCTGCGGCGTGGTACCTATCTTGTCTGCCAGACCTTGCTGACTAAGTCCCAATGCATTGCGAAACTTCCTGCACCTTTGTCCAATTTCGATTGCCGTTGATGTGTTTTCCATATTCAATCATCTCCTTTGCTTTGATACCCCAATTATAGAAATTTTCCTTAAATATTTAAATAAACACAATCTTGAATGACGCAACTATTTGTTGAATTCCAAATTCATTTCTATAAAAAAGAGTTTTATACCCTCGTACAAGAATTTGATTTCATATAACGAGCATCCAAGCAAACAAAAAGAGCCGATTTCTCGACTCTCAATTATTCGTAATCTTGTTTATACTAGTTGATCATCTTCATTGATATTAAAGTTATCAAAAAAAGCTTCTCTATTACGCTTCACTTCATTAACTTCTTGACACATAAACTCACAGCAGAAGTCATAAAACGGTTTATTGGTTCCAACATCCTGACGCTGCTGAAATTTTAAAGATACATCATAATAGTTAACCAGCGAGCCATCCTCTGATAAATCTGCTGCAAAAAGAAACACGTACTCACACCCCACAATTTTCTGCACCTCAAAGAATTTGGGTGTGATAAATTTCCAAAATAATGTTTCTCCCATTGAATGCCCCAACCCGTATGTTTTCCATTTTTCCCTCATAGCGTCATTGGTACAGAAATGAACTAATTCGATTGCTGGATGGGTTTTTTGTACCCGAAAGATATTTTCGTTCTTTTCCTGCGCTTTATCTCCAAGCAATTGAACCAAAAATTCTCTTTTCCCCTTTGCTTTTCTATGTATCAGTTTATTGAAATCCTCAAACGAAAACCTATCACCGACTTGATATTTTGCAAGAATTTCATTCGCTTCTTCAGTATCTATATTATTCCCCTTTGCATTTTCAATTGCCTGTATCAAAATCAATAATCTTTGGAAATCCTGCTTTACTTCCACCTCATCCACTAATGGATCAAACAAAGTCCCACATTTGAGAGAAAAAAACATCAATACATCATTTTCTTCATTCTTAATCACATAATACGCAGTCATACCCTCCTGATCCTCGTTCCATCCCAGTTTCTGAAAATATGTTACGAGAGACGATCCTCTCTTGCTGGTGAATGAATTTATCAATTCTTCATTTAACGCATTTGCGGATAATCTCTCGCACTTAAATCTTTCCAATAATTCGCTTTGTTTAGCCGTTATTCTCATAAATCACGCTTTCTAGCCCAATCCAAGCTGGAGGAGCATTTCTCTTCTTTCACGAATTCGGTCAGCATCAACCATCATGTCCTTCAAACTCATTGGATTATCACTATTTTCACCATCAGAAATACCTTTTCTTGAGTTCTTCCATGCGAATTCTCCATGTGTCAAACGACTTAAACTCCACGAATCCTTTCCTGCATACTCTTCAAATATTTTATCCATTATTGACGAAATACGCACAACAACATCTTCTGGAATCAATTCATAAAAATTGTTTTCTCTATACGCTAGACGAATTTCCTTTAATATTGGACCATATTTCCAGCCATAAAAAACAGCATCAAATAGGGGTTCTCTGTTCTGTATTAAAGACTCTCTTTGAGCAAAATAAAGCAGTTTATGCAATTTCATTTCATCAATTTTAGAATGAAATTCATTATCATATCTCTTATAGATATATGACGCAATGTTCATCAAGTCTTCCATCACTGATCACCTCCATACAAACTTCGATTGTACTATTAGTTTATCACATTTTCTGCTAAAAATCACTCCTTTTCGAATTTTTCTTTTGGGGCTTCTGCCTCTTATCTCAATACATAGTAAACTCCTTTTCAAAACTGCAGCAAACAATATCGTAATAGGCTTTGCACTTAACTGTTCTGCACACCCCTTGGTGTGAGAAAGACAGCAATATCTGTGGCTTTCAATGCCATAACGAAAGAAGAGAGCCCCCTCGTCCATATAAGGGATCCCTGCTCTCCCTACCTGCTTAAATTATATTAAATTCGCCCTACTTCAAAAGCTCTATCGCCTTAAGAAGCTGCTCGTCATCTTCGTGAGCTACGGTTGAAGCATATTCGCCCTCATCCAGCTCCACTTCGTAATCCGGAGTGATACCGGTTTTATGGATACAAACACCATTTGGAGTGTAATACTTTGCCATGGTCACCTTCATACCTGTTCCGTCACCGAGTGAAAATACCTGCTGAACAATACCCTTGCCAAAAGTTGTTGTTCCGACTATTGTAGCACGGTCATAGTCATGGACTGCGCCTGTAAAAAGCTCTGACGCACTTGCACTGTTTCCGTTTACAAGAACAACCATAGGGCAGTCATACTTAGCATTATTCTCGCCCCTGTAATTCTGCCTGTTGCCGTATTTATCCACAAGATAGGTGTAAATGCCTTTAGGGAGTACCGTATCAAGCACATCTATTACCGTCGAAAGGCTTCCGCCCGGATTATCACGCAAATCAACAATTACCTTTTGCATTCCCTGCGCTGTAAGCTCATCCATGCCCTTTTTAAACTGCTCCGTGGTGACATCATCAAATTCCGAAATCTGGATATATCCGATTCCATCCTCCAGCATTTCGTATTCAACGGTGTGGTTTTCTATCTTGCGCCTTTCTATTGTAATTGTACTGTACTCATTTTCTCCTTCATGCAAAACAGTAACATCAACCGTAGTGCCTTCCTCGCCGCGAATCATAGCGACCACTTCATTCAAATCCATTCCGGTAACATCCGTATCCCTGACCTTGTATACAATATCTCCGGGTCTCATTCCCGCTTCATAGGCAGGACCATCCTCATACGGATTAACTATATAAACCTCTCCTGTTTCAACATTCTGTGATACTACTGCTCCGATGCCGTAATATACTCCTTCACTGGACTCAAGAAGCGTTGAATAGCTTTCCTCGTCATAATATCCTGTATACGGATCATCAACCGCCGCGAGCATTCCCTCAAGCATACCATCTATCATAGCATCCTCGTCAAGATCCTCGAGATAATACGCATCCATAATCTTCATCACACGCTCAATTTTCGCGGTTGCTTTGTCAGAGAACTCCTCACTGTCAACAGTGCTTCCACTCCCGCTTTTCATCAGGCTGCCGCCGTTTATGGTAAAGATTCCTCCCCACACACCGGCGCTAAATACAATAAGTACCACTATAACTGTTGCCAGAACTCCGATTAAAATACCGGCTCCCAGCCCTGACTTACGTTCATTTTCCTGCATAACACGTTACCTCAATATGAAAAAAATTGCATTGCATCCACAGCAACATCATTTATACGAACCTCAAAATGAAGATGCGGACCTGTTACCTGACCTGTACTTCCCACATAGCTGATTACCTGACCGCCGGCGACTGACTGCCCTGCGCTAACCGCCAAGCTCGAATTATGGTAATATCTTGTTGTAATTCCGTCACCATGTGCGATTACCACATAATTGCCCATTGAAGATGAATATCCCGCTGCCGTAACCAGTCCTGCCGCCGCAGCAACCACGGGCGTTCCGGTCACCGCAGCAATATCCGTCCCCTTATGTGCCGCATAATAACTCTCCGTCACGGGGTCCAGCCTGTTTGTTGAAAAATTCGACGTGATAGTATAATTACCCGGACACGGCCATATTAAAAGCGAGTTGGAATACAGCGCTGACTGTGATGCTACCGCATTAGCCTTTGCAAGCTGCTCCGCATTATACTGTGCGGTCAGCAATGCAATGTTTTTGTCCAAATCTTCCAAATCCTTGTCTATTTCTTCCTTAGTAAGCACATAGGCATCCTTATCCGACTGAAGCTTTTGCATCTGTTCAGTCTTGGCATCAAGCAGGAGCTGTACGCCTTCCTGCTGGTTCTCCAAATCCGCCTTATATTCTTCAAGCTCTTCTTCCTCAGCTTCAAGCTGACTCTTATATTTGTCTATTGTCTCCTTTACTTCGATGTATTCATCAAGCTTATCCCTGTCATATTTATTGACCTTTGTGACATATTCTGCCCGATTAAGGAGCTCGGATATACTTGATGCAGACAACAGCAAATCAATATAGCTCTCACTGCTGTTCTCGTACATATATTTTATGCGGAGCTTCATTGATTCATACTGTTCTTTTTCTCTGTCCTCGGCTTCCTCAAGATTACTTGTTGTTATTGAAATTTCTTCGTTTTTCTTGTCTATTTTGTCATTGGTAGCAATAATATCATCCGTCAGGCTCGTCATCTGCTCATCCAGTCTTTGGATAAACTCCTGCGTTGTACTAATGTCTGTTTTAATCTGCTCTATTGAAGCCTGAACTGCCTCAAGTCTCTCCTGAAGGTCTTTTTCCTGCTGTTTGGCATCATCAAGCTCCTGCTGCACCGTACTTGCATAAGCTGTTACATATGTTGAAGCCAATGCAATGCACAGCACCGCCAAAAAAGCCTTGCAAAATTTCTTAATCATATAGTGCTCCCGACTAAATTCTCACATGTTTTCTGAGTGTTATATGGCTGCCTATAAAACCTATACCAATACCTAGGATAATCGCAATCGGCAAAAGATACCTGTATATCTCATTCACTCCCAAAAACCAGTTGGAGTTGCCAAAAAGTGTAAACCTCTCCATGACATACCTTACGATATATTCATATGCAAAGTAGATTATGGCAAGCGGAATAAGAGAACCTATAATGCCGATTGTTACACCCTCTACTACAAACGGTGCCTTTACAAATGAATCCGTTGCTCCGATAAGCTTCATAATTGAAATTTCTTCTTTTCTTACGGAAACTCCGATTGTAATCGTGTTGCTGATGAGGAATACGGATACCAGAAGCAGGATAATAATAATTGCCGCTGAAATGTAACCTATAAGAACTGCAACCTCTGTAAGGCTTGTAGCCGTAGATGCCGAATAATTCACCTGTCTTACGCCTTCAAGTCCCTTGATAAACGCCACCAGCGAATCCTGTGCTGAAGCATCCTTGAGGTAAACCTCATATGATGAGGAATCTGCAAGCGGATTGTCATCACCGAAGCTTTCTGCCGCAGCGTCATTGCCGTTAAAGTATACCTGCTTATATTCCTCCCAAGCCTCATCTGCGGAGGTGTAATGAATATTATCCACCTCATCCCTGACACGGATTTCCTCACCAATCTGGGCAATTCTCTCCTCCGAAAGGTCCTCATCAAATAAAACCGTTACGCAGAGATTTTTTTCAAATTCAGTAAACATATATTTGAAATTCATAACGATTGAAAAAAATACGCCAAATAAAAATATACAGGCAGAGATTGTAGCTATTGATGCAATCGAAAACATTCTGTTGCGGTGAATATTCTTAAATCCCTGCTTTAAATTGTATCCAAGCGACCTAGCTTTCATAATATACACCACCACCTTGCTTTACATCACTTATTATCTTGCCATTATTCATTGTAATGGTTCTCTTCTTCATAGACTCAACGATTTCTATATTATGTGTAACTACAACTACGGTAGTTCCACGTCTGTTAGCCTCTTCAAGCACCTTCATTATCTCCCATGAGTTTTCAGGGTCAAGATTACCCGTAGGCTCATCGCACAGCAAAATGGCAGGATTATTTACGAGAGCCCTTGCAATTGCAACTCTCTGCTGCTCGCCTCCCGACATTTCGCTCGGGAAATTCTTATATTTATCCAGCAGTCCTACCATTGAAAGCATGGAAAGCACCTGGCTTCTTATCAGTCTGTTAGGCGCCTCAACAACCTTCATAGCAAACGCAACATTATCATAAACATTGCGGTCAGGAAGAAGTCGGAAATCCTGAAATACCACGCCAATATCTCTTCTTAACTGTGGAAGCTTTCTTCTGGTTATCTTGTTAAGGAATCTTTTATTTACATAGATTTTGCCCTCAGTCGGGTCAAGCTCCTTAAGCAGCAGCTTAATAAGCGTTGACTTGCCGGAACCACTGTTGCCGACGATAAATACAAATTCACCCTTTTCAATGCGTAAATTGACATTATCAAGCGCCGGAACGCCCGAAGTATATGTTTTGCTTACATCTTCCAGTATAATCATACTAACTCCTTACTAGTTCTCTTTGGACTCCATATATTTCATATATTTAACCACCATAAGCGCAATCTTAAGAGTAATTGCGTCATCAAACACACGTATATCCAGACCTGTACTCTTCTCGAGCTTATCCAGCCTGTATACAAGCGTATTACGATGAATGTATAACTGTCTTGAGGTCTCCGATACATTTAAGCTGTTCTCAAAAAACTTGGTGATTGTAACAAGCGTTTCATCATCAAAATCATCCGGTGACCTTCCGTCAAAAATCTCTTTGATAAACATCTGGCAGAGAGGAATCGGCAGCTGGTAAATAAGACGGCCTATTCCCAAATTGCTGTATGCAACAATATTTTTATCGCTGTAAAATATCTTTCCTACGTCAAGTGCAAGCTTAGCTTCCTTATATGACTTGGAAACCTCCCTGATATCATTTACAATTGTGCCATATGATATATGAACCTTGCTCATCGCCTCCGTGTTGAGCATATCAAGTATAACATTGGCAGTCTTGCGCAGGTCCTCATACGTTTCTGACTGTTTAACCTCCTTGACAAGGATAATGCTCTTCTCATCAACCGCTGTGATAAAATCCTTTGTCTTGGTTGCAAATAAATTACGAACTGTTTCAAGGGCATTAACATCCTTCTCATTCTTCGTTTCAATGAGAAATACTACTCTCTTAACATCTATATCAATATGAAGCTTCTTGGCTCTTGTATAAATATCAATTCTCAGAAGATTGTCAAGAAGCAGATTCTTGATAAAATTATCCTTATCAAATCTTTCCTTGTATGCCACAAGGAGTCCCTGAATCTGGAATGCAGCCATCTTACCTATGGTAATTACATCACCGCCATTGCCTTTTATCAGAAGTATATACTCGAACTGCTGCTCATCATATATCTTAAGGAAATAACATCCCTGAATCTCCTGGCTGTCCGCCTGTGAGCCTGCAAAATTCATAGCCGTAGCTTTATAACTCTCGCTGTCTGCGAATGTTGTTGCCAGTGTAATGCCGTCCGTGTCGATTATGCATAGGTCAACCCTTGCTATTGATTTCAATCCATCTATTGTATTTTGTAGTATCTGATTTGATATCATTTAATTTCTCCTCTCGATATACTTCCTTGCACTATACACTACTATGCCTTTTATTTTATAGCAAAATGACAAAAAAAAAAAGAGGAAATGTATTATTTCAATACATTTCCTCAAAAAATTCACAAATTTATCGAATTATCTGCCGATAATCTTCTCTGTTTCCTTGTCGAAGCAGTGAATCTTTGTCAAGTCTAAAGCAAATCTTACTGCATCACCAGGTCTTGATGTTGTTGATGGGTTAACCCTTGCAGTACAGTTATACTGGTCAATATCGAAGTATAAGAATACTTCTGCACCAAGCATTTCATATACTCTTACAGTAGCATCAATAACTGCTTCAGGGTTCTTCTTGAGGTGTTCCTCATCATCATGTAAATCCTCAGGTCTGATACCAAGAACAATTGTCTTGCCTACATATCCACCGTCAACTAATGCCTTAGCTTCCTTCTCAAGAACTGTTATAACATTATCGCCGAATGAAAGCTTAACAGCGCTGCCTTCCTGTGAAACCTTTGCGTCAATAAGGTTCATCTGAGGTGAGCCGATGAAACCTGCAACAAAGAGGTTCTGTGGATAGTTGTATAAGTTGTGAGGAGAATCTACCTGCTGTACAACACCATCCTTAAGAACTACGATTCTTGTACCAAGTGTCATAGCCTCTGTCTGGTCATGTGTTACATAAATGATAGTTGTCTCAAGTCTCTGATGAAGCTTTGAAATCTCAATTCTCATCTGTACTCTTAACTTAGCATCAAGGTTTGATAAAGGCTCATCCATAAGGAATACCTTTGGCTGACGAACGATGGCACGACCCATGGCAACACGCTGTCTCTGACCACCTGAAAGAGCCTTTGGCTTACGGTCAAGCAAATGCTCGATATCAAGAATCTTAGCTGCCTCATGTACTAACTTGTCGATTTCTGCCTTAGGTACTTTTCTTAACTTAAGACCAAATGCCATATTGTCATATACTGTCATATGTGGATACAAAGCATAGTTCTGGAATACCATCGCAATATCTCTGTTCATCGGTTCAACATCATTTACAAGCTTATCTCCAATCCAGAGTTCACCTGAACTTATGTCTTCAAGACCAGCGATCATACGAAGTGTTGTAGTCTTACCACAGCCTGACGGTCCTACGAAAATGATAAATTCCTTATCGGCAATTTCAAGATTAAAATCCTTAACTGCTACGAAACCGTTTGGATATACCTTACATACGTTTCTAAGTGATAAACTAGCCATATTATAATAACCTCCTAAAATGTTTGGACTGTGGCGGCAAACGCACGCCACCTTGATGTATATATATTACAATAATTCATATCAAAAAGCCATATTGCTTTTTAACAGAAAAATCAAGACCATTTTGTGTAGATTTACTAGTTAAATTTTAACAAATTTCTAAAAAAAATTACTGTGATATGCTATATGTGCCTGTGACAAAAACTACCATATTGGAGGTAGCCATAATTCCCGTTGCCTCATCCGGAAACAGATATGTATTATACTTGGCAACACTCAGTCCCGACTGTGTCATTTCTCCCGCAGTCACATTCACAAGACCTGCTCCGCTTCCGCTGACGCTGCCATTGCCGGAATAAACAAGTACCATTGCACCCTCCGAAGCCGTAAGCGTAGAATTCTGCGGAACCGTAACCTTAGTCATCACACCGCTGAGGGAATTAAGCCTGCTGTCAAGATAGCTCTTACTAACCAGCGGGTCCGAGATGCTTCCGGCCTCACTGTCCGCAGCCCCCACTGCCACGCCTGCGCGGAACGTAAGTATACATACCAGTACGGTCAGTATAATTGCGGCTGTTATTATTTTAAATTTCTTCTTAACGGCAAACCCGATTCTCTTTCCCATAATATCTTCCTCCGATAAAATTCTTTATTAGGCGATTGCAAAACATTTTCATTCTCATTATAAGCTTTTCAAATTATTTCCGCAAGAATCATATACGCAAACACAGCAACAACAAATAGCACCATTCCCGCATCCATAACTCTCTCTTTGTGCTCCGGTGCATCTTTTTTTATTAAGACCTCCGATATACCTGCCCTGCCGTGTAATTTTGCCAGCTTATTTAAAATTACAAGGAACAACGCCAGCCCTACTGCCGACAGTCCTGCAAGTATTATGATAAAAGTCCATATTTCCGCCGAGGTTATAGCAGAAGCCTCCACAGCCTCCGACACTTCAAGCGTAGCTGACTGCGTAGCCTCGTCAGGTATATTCATTAAAATTACCGTATGTGCATTTATTGCAAAATGTGTAATCATTGACAAAGTGGCATTTTCAGAAGCTTCATATATTATACAAAATACAATTCCCATAAAAAAAGCATATACAAACTGGTTTATATTTAGATGTGCCATTCCAAACAAAAGTCCTGACATAAATGCGCCTTTGAGAACACCGCTGCGTCTGTAGCTTGTGTAAAAGAATCCCCTGAATATAAATTCCTCCACTACCGCCGGCATCAATGCCATCAGAAAAAGCTGTGCGGCAAACGGGTACTCATAGACCTCCAGCATCATATCATCAACATAATTTGCGGCAAAAAACGAGGTTAGGTAATTCAGGAGCATAACAAAAGGCAGCAGGCAGTATGCTGCTATATATGCCAATACTACCTGTGCAGGACCGATTTTTGAAAACTTAAGAATTTTAATTGGATTAAGCCGTTTTACCGCAAGGAATACCAGAAGCGGCGAAACAAATATTACCTCCCCAAGACACGTACTTACCCATACAGGCGCGTTGTCGGGGAGCAGTATTACTACAATTACAGAAAGCAGGATATATGCAAGCATTAAGATGATGTAGCAAAAATTGGTTTCTTTTATACTGATTTTTTCCATCCTTTTACTCCCAAAACAAAGTCAGAAACTCATTTATTTTAATGCGATTGATTTTTCGTCCATACAAATCTTATTTTCCTTTAGCAGACGCCCAACAGCACGTTTGAAGGCATTTTTGCTCATACCGGTCTTATTTTTAATCAATTCCGGTTCTGCCTTATCGTTAAAATCAAGCCTGCCGCCATGCTTTTTAATAAGTTCAAAAATTTTTTCGGCATCCTCATCCATCTGAAGATAAGCCTTTTCCCTGATACTGATGTCAAGCTTGCCATCCTGCCTTACCTTAATGACACGTCCATAAATTATATCACCGACATTTACATTTCCATATAGCTCGTTCTTTGGAATCATTCCGTGGTATCTGAAATCCACCGCAACAAAAGCGCCCATCTCAGACTTAATTTCATAGACTATGCCCGTAACCTTATCGTCCTTTGAATATCCGGTCGCCGTGAGCATATGATTATATACCTTCATAGTTGCACAAAGTCTGTCACTCTTATCTACATAAAGAGCCACCATGCACTCATCACCCGCATTTATCCTGTATATCTGCTCCTTAAAAGGAAGAAACAAATCCTTTTCAAGCCCCCAGTCAAGAAACGCACCTATCTTTGTTGTTTCCTTCACCTTCAATTTTGCAACAGTTCCAAGCGTAATAAGCGGTTCATTTCTTGTAGCAATAAGTCTGTCCTGAGAATCTCTATATACAAATACGGTCAGTTCGTCGCCGATATTTGTATCTTCAGGCACCTGTTTTTTAGGGAGAAGAACCTTTTCCTCCTCAGTTCCGAGATACACTCCGAAATCCGTTTTCTTTACTACGTTTAAGCTTTGTTTTTTTCCAATCTCAATCATTTTGTCTCTCCGTTTCCCCACTTATATCAAATCAAATTTTATAGCTGCAAAGATACTGTCATCCGTATCCTTTAAAATAATGTAAACATTCTTATCAAGCATCGTCCTGAATACACGAACAGTTTCTCCCAGCCTAGCCTGCTTGCAATACTGACAGCATATCTGTGCCACCTCAGGTTCTTGTGGGAGGTAATCGCAGGCAGCTTCAATATATCTGGCATTATTCATATGATTGTAAATATCCAAATGGTGTTTTTGAACCTTATACTCATCAACATATTCAATATTTTCCGGAACTGCTATCTTGCGCTTTGCATATTCCATAGCAAACGGCGGCTCAACCTTGTAAGCAGCAGCCAGTTCATCAGGCACTCTTGCCGGTCTGCAGGCATTTCTGTCATAATACACCCAGTATGAATTGGCATATGCAAGATTTTCCCCGTTTTCTGCTTTCATAAGGAAATTTCTCATTCCGAAAAATCCCTTAAAAGCATGTGCCCATGTAGAAACCGCAATATTATCGAAAGCCTGTGGTCTCTTCTCAATCACAATCTGCCAGAAATCCAGTATCCATGCCATATTTTCTTCCGCAAGGCTCTCCATCCCCACGCCGTATTCCTCGGACTGCAGATTGCTGCAATCCTGAAAATAATTGACAATTCCCTGATATGACAATGTATGTTCACTATCACATTCGCTGAATCTTACTTTCCATTTTTCTTCGTACATTCATCCACTTCCCTTTTGGTAAAAAAAAACTGTTATACAATCTTCCATTGTATAACAGCTAAAGCTGGGCTTGAGGGACTCGAACCCCCACAATGCTGGAATCAGAATCCAGTGCCTTACCAATTTGGCGAAAGCCCAATGTATCGGTGCACTGCAACCTAACAAACGATAGTATATCAGAAAAAAATTAATATTGCAACATATTTTTTATAATTTTTATATAATTTTTAACTTTTGACACTCCCGCTATAATATTGTAATATCTATAATGGAGGCGATTGAAATGAATATTTACTTTATGTTATGTCTTGCAGGAATACTGGTTAATTGCATCGGTATATCCTTAAATCTTTTTATACTTAATATAATGGGCAGCATTATTCTGGCCATAGGTGTGATAAAGCTTTCTTTTACGGGCAGATTGTTCAAAAAAGCGCGTTTTTTTGCCATACTGGCTGTGCCGTTTGTAATCGCAGGTTATATCATTTATGCAATGCAGACGGCTGATTCTTCCGAGGCAGCCGAGTTTGCAGCCTTGTTATGTCTTGGGATAAATGTCTTTTTTCATATTTATGTAAGCTATTATTTTACCGAAGCTATTATTGAATATGCCAAAAGCGAGAACAAATTAGCCTGTACCAAAAATTTCCGTGCTACATGGACTTTGTGCGGAGTAGCAACCTTCCTGTATTTTATGCTCTGCACATACTCATCCGTATCCAACACTATAACGATAATTGCACGCATTATTCTTCTCATCATATTTTTATATTATTGTTTTACGATTTACGGATGTCATAAAATCCTGTTCAAAAATTTTTCAAAAAACAGTTGACATCAAAAAATCAATGTGTATAATACAATTATACGAACAAGGGCGTTCTGATTTATGTCAGGATGCCCTTTTTGCATATGTCCGGCAGGATAGCGGATTTATATGCACAAAGACGAAGCTAAGGAGGGTAAATTATGAAAAAGCTGGAAATAATTATTAAGCCGGAAAGACTTGAAGATTTAAAGAAAATTCTCGAGGACTGCAAGGCAAACGGTCTTATGATTACAAACATTATGGGTTATGGCACCCAAAAGGGTTACAAGCAGATTTACAGAGGTGTTGAATATAATGTAAATCTTCTTCCCAAGGTTAAGGTCGAAACCGTTGTAAGCGAAGAATTGGTTGATAACATTGTCGACAGGGTAGTCAAGGAAATCAATACCGGCAATTACGGTGATGGTAAGATTTTCATTTCAACCGTGGAAGACGCTGTTCGTATTCGTACCGGTGAGCGCGGAAGCGAAGCAATCTAATATAATTTAAGAATTTATGAAAAAAAGAAAAGATTTTGCAGATTATCAAAGGAGATAATATGAATGTGGTGAGGACACATTTTTATTATCTCTTTTTATTTTTCTGAATAGCGAAAGGATGGAGAATATTATGGATATGAAAATATGGTACTTAATAGGTGCCGCACTGGTTTTCTTTATGCAGGCCGGATTTGCAATGGTTGAAACCGGTTTTACAAGAGCAAAAAATGCAGGCAATATTATTATGAAAAACCTGATGGACTTCTGTATCGGTACAGTTGTGTTTATATTTTTAGGCTTTGGCCTCTTATTCGGTGAGGATTGTCTTGCCGGACTTGTAGGTGCCCCAAATCTTGGTATTATCACTGGCTTCTATGATGGTTTTGACTGGTCAGCATTTGTATTTAACTTAGTATTCTGTGCAACTGCTGCGACAATTGTTTCAGGTGCTATGGCAGAACGTACAAAATTCATTACATATTGTATTTACTCAGCTGTAATCAGTGCGGTTGTTTACCCGATTGAAGCTCATTGGGTATGGGGCGGCGGCTGGCTTGCACAGATGGGCTTTTTGGACTTTGCCGGTTCTACATGTATCCATATGGTGGGCGGCTTCACAGCTCTTATCGGTGCCTGGATGCTCGGACCTCGTATCGGAAAGTTTGATGAAAACGGCAATCCAAAGCCAATAATCGGTCACAATCTTCCGATTGGTGCATTAGGTGTGTTCATTCTCTGGTTTGGCTGGTATGGCTTCAACGGTGCTGCCGCTGATACTACTGACCATCTTGCACAGATTTTTGTTACAACAACAATTGCTCCTGCTGTTGCCAGTGTGGTTACAATGATATTCACTTGGGTAAAGAACGGAAAGCCGGATGTTTCAATGACGCTCAATGCTTCACTTGCCGGTCTTGTTGCAATCACAGCTCCTTGTGCCGATACAGACGCTCTAGGCGCACTTATTATAGGAATTGTTTCAGGCTTCCTTGTTGTATTCGGCGTATGGTTCCTGGACTATGTATTGAAGATTGATGATCCTGTTGGTGCTGTTGCAGTTCACTTCTTAAACGGTATGTGGGGAACAATCGCCTGCGGTCTGTTTACAACGGGCAAGGGACAGAATGGTACAATCGGTCTTTTCTACGGCGGCGGTTTTACCCAGTTAGGAATTCAGTTAATCGGTATGTTTTCGATTCTCGCCTACACAGGTGTGATGATGTTTATAACCTTTTCAATTCTTAAGAAAACTATTGGTCTTAGAGTATCTGCGCAGGAGGAAATCGAAGGTCTTGACCCTACAGAGCATGGCCTTGAAACTGCTTACTCAGGCTTTATGTTAAATAAGAATTTATAAAATTGTTATCTATAAACCCATAACCTATAGATAAATGAAGCCCCGAGGTTACTACCCAACCCCGGGGCTTCGCTTTTATTATGATTCTTCCATGCTCATTCTCTCCGTCATATTATGGATGACCTCTTTCATAAGAATCGGCAGAAATGGTTTTGTGATATAATCATCGCAGCCTAGCTCTGCAAATTTTATTGATGTATCAAATGTCATATCACTTGTCATCAGCACAACCGGTGTCTGGTATTTTCTGCGTATCCGGCGCAAGGTTTCCAATCCGTCCATTTCAGGCATATTTACATCCAGCAAAATCAAATCCACCTCCTGCTGTTCAAGAATCTGCAATGCCTGTTTTCCGCTGTCTGCGGAGATAATTTCATACATAGGCTCATCCTTCATAATGCGCGCGATAATTTTGTTATTCATTACCTCGTCGTCAACCGCAAGTACTTTCTTTTGTGTAATATCCTCCTGCTTAAGTACATAATCCTTGTCTTCATCAATCATTTGCAGCATAATATCTGCGATTTTCGGGTCAAACTGCGTTCCTTTTCCCTTTTCAATCTCATCTCTTACCGCTTTCTGCGGCATTGCTTTTCGATAACTTCGATTGCTGGTCATAGCATCATAGGAATCTGCAAGTCCAAGAATCCTCGCTGCCTCCGGTATTCTTTCTCCCGCAAGTCCGTTCGGATATCCTGTTCCGTCATATCTTTCATGGTGATGTTTAGCTGCTGCGGCGATAACATTACTGCCCGAGATGCCTCTTAAAATATGATAGCCTGTTACAGGATGTATTTTGATGATATTATATTCTTCCTCTGTCAGCTTTCCCGGTTTATTAATAATTTCATTTGGGATACGGATTTTCCCCACATCATGCAGCAGGCCCGCACGGTAGATTTCCTCCTGCTCCTCTTTGTTCTTACCCATCCTTGCGGCAATCATGCGCGAATACTGGGCAACACGCTTTGAATGTCCGCTGGTGTAACGATCCTTGGCATCCACAGCCTCACTTAATGCGGTTACCGTCTGTATAAAAAGTTTCCTGATAGTACTCTCTTTTTGCACCAGTTCACCGGTCTGTTCCCTTACCTTATTTTCAAGGTCAACCTGAAGCTTTTCAAGCTCGTTCTTTCTCACGATAAAAAGAATCATTATGACAATGCTTATGATTGCAAACAGCAAAATCTCAATGCACACAATCACAAGGTAGGTCCTAAATACCGGTTTTTCCCACATTTGCATTTCCCTGCTGAAAGTATATACCGTTTTCTGCAGAACCTCTTCCCCCGAGGTGTCCAATACCTGAAGAATTATGTGATATTGTGACAAATCAGGCTTATATATCTTAACTGGTTCTATTTCATCCCAGCTGCACGTTTTCGGTGAAGCTTCAAGCTCCTGTGCATAGAAACGCACCTTCACATCCGTAAAAGCGTAATTCCTTACAGATGCATATATGGACAGATTTTTGGAATCGGAAGGAATCACAAAATCCGAAGTGCCTCCCGTTTCAAGCTCTTTGCCATTGCTTTCTATCGAAGTAATTCCATATTTCATTTTATCATCTGTAAGCTCATTAGAATTATTAAAAACAATCACTCCGTTATTGCTGCAAAGATAAAGTCCTGTGCCGTTTGAAACATAATTAAATGAATTTGCCGTCAGACCTGCGAGCAAGCCCTCACCCGCGCCATAATGACGAAGCTGCTCGTCATCGTCCTCACAGAGCTTTGAAAGCTGTGCCTCATACAGACCTGCACTGCAGGTTACATAGGCATTTTCACCGTCTATAATAACGTCATAGTTATTAAAATACGGAAAATTTTCAAGTCTTCGTATACTTCCGTCCAAATCAATATGGCACAGGGCATTACTGGTAACAATGAAATACCCGTCATTATGAGGTACTATTTTTAAAATTATATTTGAGGACAAGCCATCCTCAACAGTATAGTTTCCAATCAGTCTGCCGTCAGAAATAATATAGATTCCACTGCCGTCGCTGCCTGCCCACACTGTTTTATCCATCGCCTCAACAATTGACAGAATCTGGGTATTGACAAGGCCGTCCGAAGCTGTCAGTGTTCCGGTTACACTCCCGTCTTTGATGAAATTAATTCCGTCCGCTGTTCCGGCTGCAATCGTCCCATCCTGCAGCTGAGTGATGCATCTGAAGCGCTCACTGGTAAGATTATGTGTATCCATACCAAAGAAGCTGATGCCCTCCTGTTCGTCATAGCAAAACAGTCCGCCGTATGTGCATATCCATAACCGATTCTGTGAATCGATATAAATTGAACGAACCCTGTATCCCTCCAGCAGCTCTGAAAGCTGATTTGTCTTGGCAGCTAAGCTCTCGCCGTCAAGAATCACAAGTCCGTCATCCATACCGCAATAATAATCACCCTCATAGAACATTACTGCATTCACATAATCCTTTTTAACACCTGCCTTATCAAATAAATTGATAAACGAGCTTTCCGACAGCTTCATAACGCCATAATGGGTAGATGCCGCCCAGATATTTCCTTGATAATCCTGATGAAAACAGACAATTGATGAATCGAAGCTTTCATAATGCATTTTTCGGTAATTTCCTTCTGTGTCAAAATAACCAAAGTCGGATTCGGTAGCTACCCAGATACGTTTTTTACTGTCCTCAAAAATTGCCGATATCTGATTTGCCTGAATATCAGTCTGTTCCTTTGCCAAAAGCTGCTGCTGTGAAATATCCAGCACATACAGTTCTCCTGTCTCCGTGCCCGCCATAAGACCTCCGGAGGTTTGAGCCAGGCAGTAGAAAAACTTTTCCTTCGCCGGACTGCTCTCTATCTCCAGACATTTAGTGTCATTTACCGCATAGAGACCGCCCATATTATCCACTACCACCAGCATATTCTGATAGAATTCCATTATCCTGGCAAATGTAATATCCCAGTCTAAAGCCTCTATCGTGTCATCTGCGTTAAATCTGCATATTTTGTCACTTGTTCCGACATAAACATTTCCGTTTTCATCCTCAGCAAAACAGCGTATTGAGTTTGAAGAAAGCCCATCCTCACTTGTAAAATATGTGTATCTTCCATTTTCATATCTTGCTATTCCTGCATCATTTGTTCCTATCCAAAGCCTTCCCTTGCTGTCAGTCATCATCGAAACAACATTGACAAGTCCGCCTTCACGAATAAATTCAAATTCATTTCCGTCATATCTGGTAAGTCCGGCATAGCTTCCAATCCATATGTATCCGTCATTTGTTTCACAGATGACATTAGCCTCCGAAGAAACCATGCCATTTGTATTGTCATATATTTTTTCGACAAAATTATCCGTGTAAATATTAGTTTCCTCGGCCTTTAAGCTTACAGGGCTGATAATAAACGAGGTCAATATACCGATGACAAGAATTGCTGCCATATTCTGTTTGTGGGTAAATTTTGATTTTAATCTGAGCTGATTAACAAGACGGATAATCAGATAGGCAGCCATCACACATATCTGCTTATCCACAATTTCCACAACCGCATCTCCCGCAAGCGCCGCTATTTTTTCAGGGACATCATACCACCTCAGCATATCTATAAGGGTATCTCCCCATACATTCCCGCAATACCCTTCATTAAAAACAAGATTCAGCGGCGTAGAAACAATGGTACAGATTATCCCAAGCCAGAAGCTTGAAACAACTGCCTTTAACCAACTGTTCATATAATCCTTCTTGATGAAAATATACATCATGGAGGCTGCTACCAGGCTTGTAAGAGAATACACCAGTGCAGTCGTATCATAAATGCTTGAAACAAAATTATTCAAAATGCCGGAAATGATGCCTCCCCATACTCCAACATAGTAAGAAACCACAATTGTTCCGACCATATCAAACCATACCGGGAGCTTAAGTCCGGCTGCTGTCATTCTTCCAAGAAGATTTATTGTAATTCCTGCAATAACAATTATTCCTTTTCTTATCGTACCCTTCACTCAATTTTCCTCCTGTCTGAGTAAATAGCGATGTTTAACGGAATAATTATATCATAGTTTCCTGTAACATGCATTTAAAACTTTAAATGTAACTATCAAATATTTTCCTTAAAATTATTGAATTAATTGCCGCTGCAAGACCTACTGCAAAGAAAATTGCTATCGGATAAATGTAGACTGCTGCCACCATTGCCACGTAGACGATTATCATCAATACCGTGAAGGCAAGATGCCTTACCGCCATCATGGCTGAATTTATAATCACCTTCTTAACTGTATTCTCGAACTTTGCAAGCACCGGAAATACATATACTGCGGTAACGGCTGCCACAAGTGCAAGTCCCACCAGCGCAAAGAACAAAAGCCTTACCATAGTTCCCCCGCCCTCATTCATCCAGTTATAAGTGATATTAATGTCAAACGCAAGAAATGCCGCACATACAGCAAGAATCAGTTCCAAAACAAAGGCCTGCTTAAAATTCTGCCTGAAGGATTTAAAAAAATCTTTAAGGACATATCCCTCCTCATCACGCACCAGCTTCATTGACGCATAATAAAGTGCCGTAATCGCCGGACCTGCCGTGATTATCGGAATACAGCAAAGCAGCGTGACAATATCAAGCACTATAAAATCAAAAACCTTTCCCATAAAGCGAAAGAACCCATTATCAATATCAAATATACGATTCATAAATTTCTCCTTGTACCTTACATTATCGATTGCAAAACCATTAGTAATTATAAGATATGCGTAAAAAAAAAACAACCTTATAAAAACTTTATAAAAAATCCACATTTTTTTCTCAATTTTGTGTTATCATTGTCATACGATTAAAATATCAGGAGGCCGTTAATGTCCAACACATTAAACAGAAGACAGGAAATTGCCGAGCAGAAGGCCAAATTCAAAGAGCTGTCATTTAACGAAAAGTTAGGTTATATACGCGATTATTACTGGGTGCATATTGTTTTTACAATTATTGCGGTTATAGTTATCATCGCACTTTACCACACATATCAGGATAAGAATTTTAACACTGTTCTTAGTGCCGTTCTCATTAATAACGATACTGCCAAATGGGATGAGGACGCCGCAAGCTATGAGTCGATTCTTTCCGACACCTATGAAGAATATCTGGGAATTGACGGTGTAAAGGACCGTTTTGTAGTCGATAATAACTACATTCTCGACTATGCCCGTGATTCCGAGATGTCCATTTATTCAGCAGAATCACTTATGGCATCCATCATGGGCTCAAGGATTGATATTCATATAGGCGACGCTCTGTCAATGGAATATTTTTGTGAGGATGATTACACATTTTTCTATGAATTAGACCAATTATTTGACGAGGATTTTTTGAAGCAGTACGAGGACAGAATTTACTATCATACTTACGAGGACGGGCAAAAAGTACCCGTGGCGTTTGATGTGACGGACTGTAAAGTTATTACTGATGCCGGTCTTACAATTGAGCCGGTATACCTCGGTGTTTTTGCTAACACCAAAAGGCTGGAGGCAAGTGCCGACTATCTGCGGTTCGTTTTATCCTCCGCCCCTTAATTTGCATATATACAAAGCACTTCATCTCCATCCGTAAGCTTTTCCCTTAAGGTAAACCCAAGCCTTTGAATCAGCTTTACGGATGGAAGATTTTTTTCGTTTATACGGGCAATTAGCTTATTAATGCTGCGTTTATCCGCCTGTGCAAGTACTGCCTGTGCAAGTTCAAAGCCAAGCCCCCTGCCCTGATAATCATTTCTAATCATATAAGCTATTTCATAATACGCTGTGCCCCTTATCTCGCAGATTTCTATTCCGCCCCTCCCTATGATTTCATTGCTTTTTCTGTCAAATGCAAGCCACAGGCCCAGCTCATAAAATTCATACATATTCCGGATGTAATTTTCAACAAATCCCGGTGTTTTTTCGTTTTCACGAAGCGTAGGAATATATCTGCAGTCACTCAGCTCATAGAGTCTTGTAAGCTCCTTTAAATCACCCACGCTCATTTCCCTGATAAGCAGATGCTCACTCTCACATATATTTAACGGCAACTTGTTTTTCCGGCAGTATGCCCTATACAGCAAATCCTCATCCACATCTTCAACTGACTTTACCACATACTGGACACCATATATATTTTTACCGTTTTCTACCCCGATAACTGCGTAATCCTGCCATTTCGTACCCGCATTTTCATCATCGGAAAGAACCACATATTTTTCATTGTCTTTTAATTGCAGCTTGTTTGCAGACTCCTCATCCAGTTCACAGCAGCCGCCAAAATCCCGTATTATTTTAAATTCCATTTTCACTCCACTTGACTATACCGGAATATTTTTATAAAATTTACAATCATAATATAACAATTTGCAGATTTATGCAAAACTTCTGCAATACCAGAAAGGAATTAACAGAAATGGCAAAAAATCCTATTGTTACAATCAACATGGCAGACGGCGGTGTTATGAAGGCTGAGCTCTATCCGCAGATTGCTCCGAATACTGTCAATAACTTCATTAGTCTTATTAACAAAGGCTTTTATGACAACCTTACATTTCACAGAATCATTTCCGGCTTTATGATTCAGGGAGGTGACCCTGACGGAAACGGTACCGGCGGTCCGGGCTACTCAATTCATGGCGAGTTTTCTTCAAACGGCTTCAAGAATGACTTAAAGCATACCAGAGGCGTCCTTTCCATGGCACGCTCAATGATGCCGGATTCAGCGGGTTCACAGTTTTTCATTATGCATGCCGACTCGCCGCATCTTGACGGCCAGTATGCCGCTTTCGGAAAATTAATCGAGGGTGAGGAGGAGCTTGATAAGATTGCGTCAGTACAGGTAAATTGGAGTGATATGCCGATGATTCCGCAGATTATTGACTCTATGACAGTTGATACGGGTGACGTTGATTATCCTGAGCCGGAAAAAGCTTAAACAATGATGGTGTTCAAAATTTGTTAACATTTACTTCAATATTCATTTACACAATAAACATTTTTTATTCACCTCTGTTCAATATAATATCAACATAGACAGAAATTGATAGAAATAAAAGTTTTTTCATAATGAGCTAGTTGGTTAGCTCCCTCCTTTCTTCAAATGATAGATTAACTATCAAAAATAACAGGCGTACACGCCTGTTATTTTTTTGCTTTATTTTAGAAAAAATTAGCTGCTATAAATAAAATCACTCCGGCTATCACAATTAAGCCTTTTTTTAACAGATTCTTTTTAAGGAGCTGAGTATCCGGTTTTTCACCCGATGGTGCACCAATATAATCCATTCTGTACCTATTCCATACCGCAACCATTTTAACAATTCCGTAAACAATAACACAAATTCCGGCAATCAATACCAGAAATCCGACAAACGGCCAAATGCTGGCAGCCTGCGCAGTTTCACTTTCATAAAAATCCATACCAAACCTCCCTGAACATTCTCCTCCCAATCTCGCGATTGTCACGTATATTATACATAAGGAGATACTATTTTAAAAGTGATTTAAGATTTTTTAATAAAAAAGTTTGCGATTAGTCTATTATTAGGATATAATATTGTTAAAAATTAAATTTATTATAGGAGGGTCATTTATGTTAGTTTCAGCTAAAGACATGTTAGAAAAAGCAAAAGCAGGTAAGTATGCGGTGGGTCAGTTTAACATTAATAACCTCGAGTGGACAAAATCTGTTCTTCTTACTGCGCAGGAACTTAATTCTCCGGTAATTCTCGGTGTTTCCGAAGGTGCGGGCAAATATATGACAGGCTTCAAAACGGTAGCTGCTATGGTTAAGGCAATGGACGAAAGCCTTGGAATAACAGTTCCGGTAGCTCTCCACCTCGACCATGGCACCTATGAAGGCTGCTATAAGTGCATTGAAGCAGGCTTTACTTCAATTATGTTTGACGGTTCACATTACCCGATTGAAGAAAATATTGCCAAGACAAAGGAACTGGTCGCAGTATGCAAAGAAAAAGGTCTTTCACTTGAAGCTGAGGTTGGTTCAATCGGAGGCGAGGAAGACGGTGTGATAGGTATGGGCGAATGTGCAGACCCTAACGAGTGCAAGCAGATTGCAGACCTTGGAGTTACCATGCTCGCAGCAGGTATCGGCAACATTCACGGCAAATATCCGGCTAACTGGAAGGGCTTAAGCTTTGAAACCTTGGCTGCTGTTAAGGAAAAGGTTGGCGATATGCCATTAGTTCTTCATGGCGGCACAGGAATTCCTGCTGATATGATAAAGAAGGCTATTTCTCTCGGCGTTGCCAAGATTAATGTCAACACAGAATGTCAGCTTTCATTTGCGGATGCCACAAGAAAATACATCGAAGCAGGTAAGGATCTTGAAGGAAAGGGCTTTGACCCTCGAAAACTCCTTGCTCCGGGTGCAGAAGCAATAAAGGCAACAGTTAAAGAGAAAATGGAATTATTCGGTTCTGTCGGAAAGGCTGAGTAATTAACTAAACGGTGAATTTATGAATGATAATGATAACAATGACTTAAACGATATTGAATTTTTGAATTTAGATGATGATGCAGCTGCTCCGGCAGCAGACAATGACACGCATAAGGTTCGGTCAGCTTCGGGTTCTGCCTCACATTCATCTTCATCCCGTGCCAAAAGACGCAGGAGAAGAAGAAGGAAAATTTTAATACAGCGCCTTGTATTTCTGGCAGCTTTGATTGTTTTTATAGTATCCGGGGTTATTCTTGCGAACACCCTGCTTAACTACCACAAAGCTAATGTAATATATCAGGATATTGAGGATGCGGTATTTTCCGCCGACAGCTCCGCAAGCGGCAATCAAAATCAGGAGGATGCGGTATTGTCCGGAATAACCGGTGAGACTGTCGACCAGACGGTTTTACTCACTAATTATGACCACGAAGCGCTTCTGGCTCTTAACCCAGATGCAGTCGGATACCTGCAGATACCTGCGATTAACCTTCTGCTTCCGGTTGTGCAGGGTTCGGATAATTCATATTATCTTAACCACGCCATCAACGGCACTCAAAGCAGCAACGGAACATTATTTATAGATTGCGGTAATGATGAGGGTATTGAATCAAAGAACGCAATAATTTATGGGCATAATATGAAGAATGGCTCTATGTTTGGTTCTCTGAAGAAGTTTGGCAGTGAAGAATTCTTCAATTCAGGGGATAACAGGTATTTTTATTTCTATACTGGTACTATGATATATAAGTATGAGATTTATTCGGTTCACACTACACCCGCTGTCAGTGAGACCTATACCACCAAATTTGCAAGCCGTGATGCATTCTTCACATATATAGACTCCATGATACGTGCTTCATATTACAGCTGTAATCTGGATTTCTATGAGGACTCAAAAACCATTACGTTCTCGACCTGTACCAATGACGATGCCACCAGACTTGTAGTTCAGGGACTTAGAATAGATGAAATCAGCACCCGCTGATATTTGATTATTGTATCATTTCATTAATAAAACTTAAATTTTTAATAAAAAAATCAAAAAATACTTGCAATTTATAAAACTATGGTTTATTTTATTACTAGGCAGTAAACAATTTATAGATGCAATGTTCGGACAAAGGCGTCCCTTTTATGTGGGGCGCCTTTTTTTATTTGCCTTTACGACTTGCAAATACAGTTTATGAAAGGAAGAAGGATTATGGAGACTAATTTAACAAAAATCTTTGGCGAGTATGTATTCACAGACGAAGTAATGAAGGATCGTCTTCCAAAGAGTACTTACAAGAATTTAAAAAACACGATTGCAACCGGTGCAGAGCTTACACTGGCAGATGCGGATGTTATCGCAGAGGCTATGAAGGACTGGGCTATTGAGAATGGTGCAACTCATTACACACACTGGTTTCAGCCGCTTATTGTCAGCTTAACGGCAGAAAAGCACGATTCATTTATTTCACATCCTGACGAATCAGGCAAGATGATAACTGAATTTACAGGAAAGCAGCTGCTTATGGGTGAACCGGATGCATCTTCCTTCCCTTCAGGCGGCACACGTGATACCTGTGCAGCCAGAGGATATACTATTTGGGATTGTACTTCTCCGGCATTCTTAAAGAAAAGCGCAATCGGTACAATCCTTTGCATACCGACAGCTTTCTGTTCATATACAGGCGAGTCCCTCGATAAAAAGACTCCGCTTCTTCGTTCAATCGAGGCAGTCAGCAAGCAGGGTATGCGAATTGTAAAATATTTTGACCCAAATACCGAAGCTACAAGACTTGTTGCTTCCGTTGGTCCTGAGCAGGAATATTTCCTTGTTGATAAGGATAAGTTCCTTGCACGTAAGGATTTAATCTACACAGGACGTACATTATTCGGCGCTGCTCCGGCAAAGGGACAGGAGCTTGAAGATCAGTATTTTGGTGTTATTCCTGAAAAAGTCGGAGCTTTTATGAGAGAGCTCAATGATGAATTGTGGAAGCTTGGCATTACAGCTACCACACAGCACAACGAGGTTGCTCCGGGACAGCACGAGGTTGCTCCTGTTTATACAACCGCAAATATGGCTGTTGATAATAACCTTGTAGTTATGGAGGTTATGAAGAGGGTTGCAGATAAATACGATATGGCATGCCTTCTCCATGAAAAGCCATTCGCAGGTGTTAATGGTTCGGGCAAGCATAATAACTGGTCAATCGGAACCGATACAGGTCTTAACCTTCTCTCACCTGGAAAAGACCCAAGACAGAACAAGTTGTTCCTGCTGACACTTGCATGTATTATACGTGCAGTTGATACACACGCAGACCTTCTTCGCCAGTCCGCTTCCGATGTCGGTAATGACCACAGACTTGGTGCTAACGAGGCGCCTCCTGCAATTATTTCCGTATTCCTTGGCGACCAGCTTAATGATATAGTAAATCAGATTTGTGAGAAGGGTGTTGCCGAAACTCTCATTGAAGGTGGAAAACTTGACCTCGGTGTCAGCACACTCCCTGTACTTGACAAGGATTCAACGGACCGTAACAGAACTTCACCTTTTGCCTTTACCGGTAACAAATTTGAGTTCCGTATGGTTGGTTCTGCAGATTCAATTTCTATGCCAAATACAGTACTTAACACTATTGTTGCAGAAAGCTTCTGCGATGCCGCTGATATGCTTGATAAGGGTGCAGATGTTGATGAGGTAATTGCAAAATTCTTCAGAGAACATAAGCGTGTAATCTTCAACGGAAACGGTTACTCAGACGAATGGATTGCCGAGGCTGAAAAGAGGGGTCTTCCTAATATCAAGTCCATGGTTGCCGCTACTGAGTCCCTTGTTACAGACAAGGCTGTCGCACTTTTCGGAAAGTTCGGTGTTATGAACGAGACAGAGCTTAAGCTCAGAGCAGAGGTGCTTTACGAAACCTATACAAAGGTTATAAATGTCGAGGCTCAGACAATGATTAAGATGGCTCAGAAGGAAATCCTTCCTGCCGTTATCGCATACGCAACAGAGCTTGCCGCTTCAATCAATGAAATCAAGGCTGCTTCAGATGCCGCAGATATCAGTGCAGAGCAGGAATTGCTTGTTGATGTATCCTCAGGTATCTCAGCTACAAAGAAGGCACTCAAGGCACTCTCAGAAATCAGAGCTAAGGCAGAAGATATCACTTGTGAAAAGGCTAAAGCCGAGTATTACAGGGATGAAGTTAAGCCTGCTATGGATGCTTTAAGAAAGCCTGTTGACGAGCTTGAACTCTTAGTTGACAAGAGCGCATGGCCAATGCCGACATATGGTGACTTGCTTTTCTAATTATATTAAGCATATTAAAAACGGTCTGCAAATAAATGCAGACCGTTTTTTAATATATTTTTTATATTTTTATTGTGGATAAACTAATCTTTCCTTTGTCGGATTGCTCAATACCTCATCCTTGTATTTCTTCATATAGAACTTTGCAAGCGTAAGGTTATTGTCTAAATAGTTGCCGCAATCCCTTGGCGAATACCCCGGAATCTCGCCCTCATAATTAAGCACATACTCCGCCATTTCCTTTAAAACCGGAAGTATGTCCTCAGGCTGAAGGTCTCCTGCAAATATTACATAAAAGCCCGTCCTGCATCCCATTGGTCCAAAATAAATTGTTCTGGATGCCCACTCCGGGTGATTTCTAAGGAAGGTTGCTCCCAAATGCTCAATTGTGTGTATGCCTGGAGTATCCATAGGCGGCTCCAGATTAGGTCTTGTAAATCTAAGGTCAAATGTAGTAATTACCTCTTCACCAACCTTATCTCTTCTTGAAACATATACGCCTGTAAGTAAATCCAGATGATTAACTGTAAAACTCGCTATTTTATTCATATAATCTCCATTCCGCCGTATTTCGTCTGCGGCACAATCACTCTTCATTTACAAAGATATCATATATTGCACGGATTGCTCTCTCAAAATCTTCATTTCGTACACCGATGATAATGTTAAGCTCACTTGAACCCTGATCAATCATCTTGATATTGATGTTTGCCTTAGCAAGAGCTTCAAAAATCTTAGCAGCAGTACCATGATTTGACTTCATACCACGTCCTACAACCGCAATAAGTGCAAGGTCCGCCTCCAGTTCTACCATATCCGGCTTTGCAAGCCTCTTGATGCCCGAAAGAACCTTCTGCTCCTTCTCCTCAAACTCTGACTGGTGAACAAAAATCGTCATCGTATCAATGCCTGAAGGCATATGTTCGAATGAAATTCCGCAATCCTCGAATACCTGAAGAACCTTACGTCCAAAACCGATTTCAGAATTCATCATATCCTTTTCTATGTTTACCGCCGTAAAGCCCTTCTTGCCGGCAATACCCGTAATCGTATGTCTTGGCTTTCTGCAGGTATCACCAACTATTAACGTTCCCTCGTCCTCCGGTGCGTTTGTGTTCTTAATATTGATAGGAATATTCTCCTGTCTTACAGGGAAGATAGCATCCTCATGGAGAACTGTCGCTCCCATATAGGAAAGCTCTCTCAATTCCTTGTATGTTATGGTATTAATAGGTTCAGGATTATCAACAATCCTAGGGTCAGTTGTAAGGAAGCCAGAAACATCGGTCCAGTTCTCGTACAAATCCACCTTGGCTGCCTTTGCAACAATCGAACCTGTCACATCGGAACCGCCTCTTGAGAAGGTCTTAACTGTTCCATTTGGATATACACCGTAAAATCCCGGAATAACTGCTCTCTCAATATCATTAAGCCTTCTTGAAAGAATCATATCCGTCTTTTCAGCATCAAAATTGCCATCCTCGTCGAAGAAAATAACTGTTGCGGCATCAATGAATTCATATCCGAGATAGTTTGCCATCACAATACCGTTAAGGTATTCACCACGTGACGCAGCATAATCTCTTCCTGCTCTCTCCTGAAACTTTTTATCAATTACCTTAAATTCATCATCCAAAGAAAGCTTAAGTCCGAGACCGATAATAATTTGGTTATATCTTGACTTAATCTCATCAAGAACCTCCTGATATTCCTTCTGTCCTGCAACTGCCTCATCATAGCACTTGTATAATAAGTCCGTAACCTTAGTATCGCCCGAGAATCTCTTACCCGGTGCAGAAGGTACTACATATCTTCTGGAATCATCAGAACGGATAATATTACCGACTTTTTTAAACTGCTCTGCACTTGCAAGTGAACTTCCGCCAAATTTAACAACTTTTTTCATCTCATAAACCCTTTCTCAACAGTATTAACTCATCAGATAGCTTTCATTATAATACAAAATAGCGATTTAGCAAATATTTTTTTATATTATATTTGTCCTATTCGTAAAAAAACGGGTGTGAGATTACCCACACCCGTCCTTATCGTATTATTAATCACTGTATAAATCTTATAACTGAGGACCTGCTGCAACAAGTGCCTTGCCTGCATCATTTCCTTCATACTTCTTGAAGTTCTTGTTAAATCTTTCTGCAAGATCCTTTGCCTTTGTCTCCCACTCAGAAGCATTAGCATATGTGTCACGAGGATCAAGAATTGCAGGATTAACTCCCGGAAGCTCTGTTGGAACCTCAAAATTGAAGATTGGAATCTGCTTTGTTGGAGCATTCTTGATATCTCCGCTGAGGATTGCATCAATAATACCACGTGTATCCTTAATTGTGATACGCTTTCCTGTTCCATTCCAGCCTGTATTTACGAGGTATGCCTTAGCTCCACTCTTCTGCATCTTCTTAACAAGCTCTTCACCGTACTTTGTCGGATGAAGCTCAAGGAATGCCTGGCCAAAGCATGCTGAGAAAGTAGGTGTAGGCTCTGTGATACCACGCTCTGTACCTGCAAGCTTAGCAGTAAATCCTGAAAGGAAATAGTACTGTGTCTGCTCAGGAGTAAGAATTGATACCGGAGGAAGAACACCAAAAGCATCTGCTGAAAGGAAAATTACATTCTCTGCTGCAGGACCTGAGGAAACCTTATTAACCTTAAGTGCAATCTTATCAATATGATCAATAGGGTAAGATACACGAGTATTTTCTGTAACTGACTTATCGTCAAAATCAATCTTGCCGTCTGCTGCTACCGTTACATTCTCAAGAAGTGCATTTCTTCTGATAGCGTTGTAGATATCAGGCTCAGATTCCTTATCAAGACCGATAACCTTAGCGTAGCATCCACCCTCAAGGTTAAATACGCCATTGTCATCCCAGCCGTGTTCGTCATCACCGATAAGAAGACGCTTTGGATCTGTTGAAAGTGTTGTCTTACCTGTTCCTGAAAGACCAAAGAAAATAGCTGTATGCTTTCCTTCCATATCTGTGTTAGCTGAGCAGTGCATTGAAGCAATACCCTTAAGCGGTAAGAAGTAGTTCATCATTGAGAACATACCCTTCTTCATTTCTCCGCCGTACCATGTATTAAGAATAACCTGTTCCTTAGATGTAATATTGAAAGCTACACAAGTCTCAGAGTTAAGACCTAATTCCTTATAGTTTGTTACCTTTGCCTTTGAAGCGTTATATACAACAAAATCAGGTGTAAAAGAAGCAAGCTCTTCAGCAGTCGGCTGGATGAACATATTCTTTACAAAGTGAGCCTGCCAAGCAACCTCAACGATGAAACGAACTGCCATTCTTGTATCCTTGTTAGCACCGCAGAAAGCATCAACAACGAAAAGTCTCTTGTTAGAAAGCTCTTTCTTAGCAAGCTCCTTAACTGTTGCCCATACCTGCTCTGACATTGGATGATTATCGTTCTTGTACTCATCTGTCGTCCACCATACTGTGTCCTTAGAGTTCTCATCTACTACGATGTACTTATCCTTAGGAGAACGTCCCGTGAACTCACCAGTCATAACGTTAACTGTGTCAAGTTCCGTATTCTTTCCTACTTCATACCCCTCAAGACCGGCCTTAGTCTCTTCTGCAAATAATGTCTCATAAGAAGGATTGTACACAATCTCTGTAGTTCCTGTGATACCATACTGACTTAAATTAATTTCTGCCATCTTAAATACCTCTTTCTTATTATTTTGAGTCTCAAATGGACGTCGATTTATTCAACCCCCAATTACTAGTAATTATACCAAATCCCTGTATTTTGTCAATACAGGGATAACGCCCGAGTTTCTGCAATTTTTATTTTAAGGTACATATCACGGAGTGATATGGTAATTTTGCACAAGAATCGCGATAAGTAAGCTAGCTTACTTTGCGCGATTCTCGTGCAAATTGCTTATGAAGCTGCGCTTCATAGCACCTTAAAATAAAAATTGCAGAAACTCGGGAATCGCAGTTCTTGGTGTTCTATTACTTGATGTCTTGCTCAAAGGTTTCCAAATCCTTGTATCCGTATAATTTTGCTGTATTCTGTATTGTCATTTTCGGGATATTCCTGCCGTTCTTGGCACATTCTACCACAAATTTTCCGTACAACTGCAGCATCTTATCCGAATATGTACTTATCTCACCTCGCAGATATGTTTCATATGAGGTGTTCATGTAATTATCCTCATAGGTATGAAAGCTCCTTGCATTTCCTGCTGTTTTGGGGTATTGTCTGCCAAAACTCTCAAGCATTTCCATCTGCAGAGCAACTATCTGCTCAATCACAGCCTTCTTCTGTTCTGACAGCTCCTCAAAATGCTCTTTTAACTCTTTGTACTGCAGCGGTGCTGTGCTTTCCATCATACGTCCGTACTTTTCCGTTATAAGATTATGTCCTAACTCATACTCCCTGGTGAAATCATACAGATATTGAAGCAGCATAGTACGATTCCAAGTAAGGTACTGGCTTTTTCGCATAATGGAAAAGGTCGGCCAGTCATTCTGGCAGGACGCTCTTCCGCCTTCGTTTTTTACTTCATCAAATGCGGTAAACTCCGTCCTTGCAATACGTTCCGCCAGTTCTTCATCGGATAAGACTGCATATGATGCCTTTCGCAGCAGCTCGTCCGTATGATAATCCAGATACGTTTCAATATCACTGATATAGTCCCTCGCATAAAGCTCTTTTGCAAAATATTCCCCAACCTGCTCCATAACCTCACTGACAAATGTAAGAGCAGTTCCGTCCTCCATTCCAAAGCTTGAATGGAGTTTTCTGACAAGCTCTGCAGGCGTTGTCCCTAAAGCAATGCTGTCAAAGCTTCTTCTCAGCCATTTATCATGAGGCGGATATTTATTCTCCATATGGTGTACCAGCAGCATTATCTGTCTGATACATTCGGATAACATCATATCTGCTGTAATCCGGTCACCTCTTTTTAACATACGGGCGTAATTATACTGTCCCGTCTGGGATATCTTAGCCAAATCCTCAGCCAGCTTAAGATATAGAATCTCCTCGGGATAACCTTTTTGCAGTTTTTCTCTCATACTGCCAAAGACTCCCTCTGCATCTTCAAATACCTCTCCGTTAGAGGCAGCCGAAAGTGAATAGTCCGAAACACTGTGCCAATCGATTTTGTCATATTGCGCCGTGTTAAGGAATTTACCGTAAAAACCGGAAATACTCATAACGCCCCTGCGCGAGCTGCCCTGCTTTGTTACCTTCCTGTGATATCCCATAAATTCCTGCGGAAGGGCGGCATATGCAGCGCTTAACTGCTCACCGATTTTTTCGTATAAATCATCCGGCAGCCATAAACAAAAATCCGGTCCCCAGTCATGGTCCATCGAAAAGGCATCATCATAGCCATAGCAATCAGAGCCTTCTCCGACAAGTCCGGCAGCTATTCTTTCTTTGTACTCTCCGAATTGCTCATTGAGCATAGGTTTTCCGTATTGTTCATAATACAAACGTGACAACTTTAAGCCTGTCATACATTTATCAGCACACATATCCCTGTTCTCCTTTAAACGCATATACTGTGTATTTCGTCCCAGACTTCTTTCTACAATATCCATGCCCTTTTGAAAAAGCTCCTGTGCCTTCTGATATTGCTGCTCATAGTAAAAACACATCCCCAATGCGGATAATGCGGCGCTGTAATGTGCATCAATGGTATTCCTCTTTTCAAACCGTCTTATCGCTTCACAGGCATATTCCTTTGCCTTTGCAAGGATATCAAGATTTTTCTGCAAATTTGCGGCTGCCACCGCAGTATTTGCCAGATTGGCATATGTGACTGCTATCTCAAAGCCTGCCTGATTATTCATTGCAATATCAAGTGCCTTAAGAAGATATTCCATTGCCCCCTGATAATCCGTCATTTCCTGACAGAGCAGGCTTAAATTGTTATATAAGCCTGCAATAAGCATATCGTTTTCATCGAGCGTTTCAAGGTATATTTTTTGAACTATTTTATAGTATTTTTCCGATAGCTTAAGCTCCCCCACGCTGCGATATCCGTTTGCCACATTCAGAGCAGTAGTTGCATAGGGTATACTGCCTCCCTGCGTATTAAGCAAATCCATACGTTCTGCCGCTTCTAAGGCTTCATTTATCACTGAGAGAAGCCGTTCTTTTTCTCCGGTTTGCCTGTAATATCCTATCAATTCGTTTTGCATCTGCAATTCGAATGCCGTATCACCTGTTTCACGAGCTTCTTTTACTGCATCCAGCAATAGCTTTTCCGCTTCTTTTGCTTTATTTTCTTCAAATAATCGTTCTACTTCATTTATATATTTGTCATATTTATTCATATCTGCCCTGTCTTTATCCTGTCCTGTCTGCTCAGAAGAAGGATTAAAGGTTTTTCTAAGACCATCTGCAAGCGATGTGTACTCTCCAATCAAAACCAGTGCCTTTCTGCCGTCATACCAGTTTGACTCCTCCCTTGTAAGAGGAAATGGCAGCGGTATATTCTTTTCATTTACAAGCCCGACTGTCACATCTGCCTTTTCAAAAGGTATGTCAACGCTCAACTTCAGAGCCTCAGCAAACGAATCATAGGTTATCATCGGCAGCGGTGCCAGATTAAACGCCTGATTGTACGCTTCTGGATTTCCTATTGAGTGAAGAATTGCCTGCGCAACATCCATAACATATACCATTTGAAACTCTCCGCTGGCATCCGTTGGATGAAGTATCTGCCCCGACTCCTTTATCCAATGAAAGTACATTCCCTCCCGTGGTGCATAATTATCCGGTCCGTAGATAAATGCAGGACGGATTGAGGTATATACCGCATTATTATTTTGAGCACATTCTGCCAGTTCTTCCTCAAGAGCCGTCTTTCCCAAAATATAGCTGCCTGCCTCACCGCCAAAATCGCGGGTTTCCAGTGGTGCCTGTTCATCAAGCATTTTCCCCAGGCCTCGTTCATAGACATCACAGGTACTGACAAATATGTACTGCCTAAAATCCATATCCGGTATCTGAAAGATTTGGGATATGTCATTTTTATTGTAGGCGCAGAAGTCGACAACAGCGTCAAAATGCTGCCCTGTAAGGGCAGATAATGACGCTGGATTATGTCTGTCACCATATATTTCCGATACCTGCGGAAGCTGCAGCGGTCTGCTGCCGCGGTTAAACACAGTTATATCGTGTTCCTTTCGGGCAATATATACAAAATGTTTTCCCAAAAAATAGCTTCCGCCAAGTACCAGAATTTTCATATTAATTACTCTCCAAAATATCTATCCAATAATCCCTTGAGTGCCCTTGCGTGTCTTGCCTCATCACGAGCCATTTCATGTACTGTATCGTGAATTGCATCAAGATTATTCTTCTTAGCACACTTTGCCAAATCCGTCTTGCCTGCTGTTGCACCGAACTCGCAGTCAACTCTCCATTTAAGGTTCTTCTTTGTTGAATCAGTCATATTCTTCTCTAAATCAGAACCAAGCATCTCTGCAAACTTGGCAGCATGCTCTGCTTCCTCGTAAGCAGCCTTTTCCCAATACATACCGATTTCAGGATATCCTTCACGATGAGCAACCCTTGCCATGCAAAGATACATACCAACCTCTGAACACTCGCCCTCGAAATTAGCCTTAAGCTGTTCATAAATGAACTTCTTATCCTCATCACTGATTTCCTTGTTATTCTTTACTGTTGAAGCGTAAACACCGAACACATGCTCAGCAGCAAGTGCTAAATCGCCTTCAACCTTATTAAACTTCTCTCCGCTTACATGACATACCGGACACTCTGCTGGTGCCTCATCACCTTCATGTACATAACCACATACCGGACATACCCATTTTGCCATTTTAAAATCCTCCTATATTTATTATTCATTACCCGAAAGGCAGTCTTTACATTTGCCGAAAAACTTAAGCTCATATTCCTCAACGCTTCCCTTAAACGTCTTGGACATATTTGCAATGATATCCTCGTCTGACACATAATCAATGTCAATCACTTTCTTGCAGCACTTGCAAATAAAATGATTATGCGGACTGATAAACCCGTCAAAGCAATCCGGACCGATACCGGTAGATATCTTCAGAATCTGACCGCTGTCTGCCAGCAGGGATAAATTCCTGTAAACAGTTCCCAAGCTGATATTGGGCAGCTTCCTGCGAACACTTTCATATACCATATCTGCTGTCGGATGGTCTCTCCGGCTTTGAAGATCTTTAAGAATTTCCTCTCTTTGACGTGAATACTTCAGCATATGAACTCCATTTCAATAATAGTAATGATTACTGATATTAATATAACGTAAATATATGAAATTGTCAATCATTTTCTAAATATTTGTATACCACTGCTGCCAAAGCTGCACCAACTAAAGGTCCAACTATAAATACCCACAGGCATGCCAATGGCTGTGTATTTCCGCTGATTGCCGCAGCGATTGCCGGTCCCAGGCTTCTTGCCGGATTTACAGAGGTTCCCGTAAGACCGATTCCAAGTATATGTACCAAGGTCAATGTAAGACCAATGATAAGTCCTCCGAAAGAACCATGTCCCGACTTTTTAGAGGTAACACCAAGAATTGTAAGTACAAAAATAAATGTAAGTACAAGCTCTACCAAAAGACCTGCAACAGCACTCCCTCCAACACCGGAAAGCCCGTTTGAACCAAAGCCGCCGGTCATATCAGTAACACCGCCCAGACTAAATATAGCAGCCAAAATGCCTGAACCTGCCAATGCACCAAGACACTGTGCTATGACATATCCGACAAAATCATTCACAGTCATTCCACCATTAATAAGAACGCCAAGTGAAACTGCCGGGTTAATGTGGCATCCGGAAATATTACCCACACAATATGCCATACCCACAATTACCAGACCAAACGCAAGCGCTGTAAGAAGATACCCGCATCCAACTGATGCATCACATCCTACCAGCATGGCAGTACCGCATCCAAGCGTAACCAGTACAGCCGTACCTATAAACTCTGCAATATACTTCTTCATTATAAAACCTCCTAGAAAATTTTTCTTAATTATATCTCTATATTCATCGAAAATCAACCGAATCGTCGATTCTGGAGTTTCCGTTTTTATTTTTAAAAAACTTCTTGACTTTTCTTTTTTTTAAATGATAGAATTGCAACTGAACCTGAAAGGCAGTTATAAAATTAAATTCCGCAGACGGATGTCGAGGAGAATATTCCCCGATGTTCGTCTGTTTTTTTGTCCTTTCATATCATAATTAAAATTATTAAGAAACGGAGGTCGTGAATCAATTGGAAAAAACTAATTCACAAAACTTATTTGAAACTACATCATTGAGTAAACTTATGATGAAATATTCTATCCCATGCATACTTTCATTGCTGATAGCTTCCTTATATAATATGGTAGATCAGGTGTTTATCGGCAGGGGCGTCGGCTATCTCGGAAACGGTGCTACCACCGTGGTATATCCGATTACCGTTGTTGCTCTGGCAGTTGCACTTTGGATTGGCGACGGCTGTGCCGCACATCTTAGTATCTGTCAGGGTAAAAAGGAGCAGGAAAAGGCAAATAAATCGGTTGCCAACGCCATAGTTTCTGTGCTGGTTCTTTCAATCATTATGATGATAATCTGCTTTGCATTTGAGGAGCAGATTTTACAGATATTCGGTGTCACTGAAAACAATTACGAATATGCGAAGGAATATTTTAATATTATTCTTCTCGGTATTCCGTTTTATATGTTTGGCAGCACCCTGAACAGTATCATACGTGCCGACGGCAGTCCTCAGTTTGCGCTGTTTTCTACACTTCTTGGCTGTATTATGAATATAATTCTTGACCCTATTGCTATTTTTGTGCTGCACTGGGGTATGAAGGGTGCCGCAATCGCGACTATTGCAGGTCAGATTGCCACAGCAATTTTAACCTTTGCTTATCTGTTCCACGGCAAAACCATAAAGCTTAGCAGGAGCAGCTTCCGTCTGAATGCAGGAATATTGGCAACCATTGGTTCTCTCGGAATCAGCAGTTTCCTTACACAGATTTCCATAGTTCTGATTATGGCAGTTATGAATAATGCTCTTGTAAACTATGGCGCTATGTCAAAGTATGGTTCTGACATTCCTTTAACTGTTGTCGGTATTGTAATGAAGATGTTTGCTATTGCGATTGCATTTATTGTAGGTGTAGCCGCAGGCTGCCAGCCTATTGTAGGATATAATCAGGGTGCAGGCAGAATCGACCGTGTTAAAGAGCTTTACAAAAAGATGATGATTACGGAAATTATAATCGGCCTTGTTGCAACCCTGTGCTTTGAGCTATTTCCGATACAGCTTATAAATCTTTTCGGAAGCGATAATGGTGAGCTTTACAACGAATTTGCAGTACTGGCATTTAGAATTTATTTATCATCAATGATTTTATGTTCAGTTCAAAAGGCATCAAGCATTTTCTTACAGGCAATCGGAAAGCCTATACAGTCCATGGTCTTATCGCTTGCAAGGGATTTCGTGCTGCTTGCTCCTTTATGTGCCATTCTGCCGATTCACTTCGGAGTTGTGGGACCTTTATTCGCAGCACCTATTGCAGATGTAATCTGCCTTGTGATAACAGTAATCATTATGGCATATACATTCAGAAAAATGACAGTAAATGTTGGCAGTAAAGCAACTGCTGCCGCACAGTTTGGCAGCACTGAAACAGCCTGCTAAGATTTTATAAAAATTGCAGGTGTAATTATCCGGTATTCTTTCACTGAAAGTCTGCCGCATAATTGCACCTGCATTCATTTTATATTATCACATTTAACCGGAGGTTCTACCGTAAAATGTCGACTTAGCCTCGTACATTTTCTTATCAGCTATATTAGCCATTTCATGTACCGAGTCGGTACCCGCTTCACGCTTTGCCACATATCCGCAGGATACGGAAAGGCTGTCCACCAGCTTTCCTGACCATTTGGATGTAACATTTTCAAAGTCTTTTTTAATTGCATGAAGCTGCGCCGGACTTACAAAAATAATTGCAGCAAATTCATCGCCACCAACACGGTAAACCTTGCCATATGGTTCAAAGCACTTCTTCATACATTCAGCCGCACCGACCAGAAGCTCGTCACCCGCAATATGTCCTTTGCTGTCATTTACTTTCTTAAGTCCGTTTACATCAAAGGATGCAAATACGAAATTCTCCTGAGTAACCTTATCCTCGTAGGAAGCTATATCGTCTTCATATGCCCGTCTGTTATACAGACCGGTCAGCTCGTCGATATTGGACTTTAAAATTAACGCCTCTTCCCTCTTCTTCTGCTTATCAATATTCTGCGTTACATAGACAACCTTGGTAGGATAACCTTCTTCATCCTCCTCAATCGTTATAAACGAACCTCTGTACCAGCCGATAGCCTTGCTCATTAATTCTTCGGATATAGTTTTCTTATTCTGCATCCTGACCGCAAGTGTACTAAGGTCCGTAAATTCAAGTGCTTCCTCCAAATGGCTCTCCTGTGTTGTCAGCTTCATTACACGCAGCATAAACTCATCTGCGGAGGAGGTCTGTTTTACTACCGCTGTTATCTCATCACGCGCATTGTATTCCATTACCGTATTTTCCTGAAGGTCAATCAGATGCATACTGTTGTAAATGTCCGACATTGACAAGAGTATTTCCATCTGGGCTTTCTTCTCATCATTCACCTTGACTATCCTATTGAGCATACAGTATACAGCTATTCCTGCTATAAGAAGATAAATAAATTCTACCAGCAGTGCAATCCTACGATTATTAATATTAACAACCGTAGAATATGTAATAACAACTACATAGTCACCCGTCCTTTGGATATTGCAGTAATTAAAGTGTCCGTCAAACCCAAGATTTTCCTTAACAGCTTCTCCGGTCTTAGCCTTAGTCCCGTCGATTCCCTGTTCCTCCAAAGTACTTCCGATTAGCTCACTGTCGCTGGCTCCGCTGATTACTCCGGTGTCTGCATCAGCAACAAGAATACCTATTCCGTCATATGTAGGCATATTGTCAATGACCTCGGATATCTCATTGCTTCTGAGTTCCTCAAGCAAACGAACAGGTTCAATTCCAATCTGAACCATCCTATCCCCGGAACTGTTCCAGGTAATCGCGTAAATCATATTCTTTCCCTCGGCGGTATTAGGGGTAACATCCTGGCACATTGACAGCTTCTTATCCTCCAGCATTGGCTTAAAATATGCCATCTGCTCACCGGAATCAAAACTGTATCCATAGTATTTCGGCTCGGTGCCACTGTATATAGTACCTGTTGTATCAAATAAATGTATTTCATCGATTCGCAGCAGTTCTGCAATCTTTCGTAGCTTCAAAACGTCCATTTCTGCATCAGGCATTGAATCAATAAGATATGCAACTGCCTGCGCACGAACCATATAATCATCCTTCAGTGTTCCTATGAGTTCATCTTCACTCTCCTGGTTATCTTCAATTATGCGTACAACCTGATCAAGCAATACCAAAGACGTCCTGTTAGAGTTCTTCTTGTTTAATGAAAGCAGTATAAGGACTTCGATAACCATTGCGATTGTAAATACTGCAACCAGATAGATTACCATTTTGGTATGTCGGTGCTTTAATTTACCGGCAATCTTCTTATTCATAAACTATGAACCTCCAAAACTTCGGTGAATACGTTACAACGTCATTTTACCACATTAGTCGCATTATTGCAACCCCCCCCGAAATATCTAAACGCGCGTATTTACGCGTTTTTAAGGCATTTTATTCTATACTTTTTAATGCCTCAACCGGGTCAATTACATTAAGTGAATGATTGGTTATGCAGTTTACTATTATGGCAAAAAGCAACGTCAGACCCACCGAAATAAAATAACTTATCCTGTGAATTGTTACTGCAAAATATATGGACGGCATTGTCAGTGCGTATGTAAGAAAATGCCCCACCAAGCTGCCAAGCGGTATTCCGACGGCAATTCCTATAAACGTAAGTATGATTGTTTCCTTATTGACATACTTATGAACCTCTTTGTCATAAAACCCTAAGACCTTTATGGTTGCCAGCTCTCTCTCCCTTTCAGAAATATTGGTTGTTGAGAGTGTGAACAGTACAACAAACGCAAGGGCTGCGGCAAGTATTATTATAATATAAACTACCATATTGATAAGATCAAAAAGGACACTGAATTCTTCCTTCATATTTTCTGCGCTCATAACCGAAAGTACCCAGTCCTCTTTTCCCACTTTACTTACGAATTCCGTCTGGCTTACATCCGGATTAAGATGTCCTAATACAGCGTTGGCTTTGTACTCTCCGTAGGTATTCTCATATGTATGCTGTGTCATGATAATAAAATTTCCCGTAAAATTTTCTATCATTGCAGATACGCCAAATTCATATTCATTCAGCAATGTATCCTGTATAATAACCTTGTCCCCCGATGCAAATCCCAATATTGTTCCGGCATTTCTTGTAATATAAACGCCTCCGTCTTCTATCGATACGGTTGTGCCGTCATCTATATCAATTACATTTATATAGTTCTTTAATATTTCTTCGTCGGGGATAACGTACATCTGAACCATATCCGTTTTCGCATCGGGGCTCTTCAATCTGACAGTTTCTATCCTCAGTTCCATATAATCAGCCACATCACCCGAAGCAGCCATATATTCATCCAGTGTGGCATTGTCATCATCGGAAGCCACAGCCATCATATCAAAATTATATATTTCATCGTACTGCCTCGGCATAAGTATAGTGACTGTATCTTTAATTGCATAGCCGCATATGAGCAGTGTCATACAGCCTGCAATTCCGATAATTGTCATAAACATTCTTTTCTTATATCTGAATAAATTTCGGGCAGTAACTTTATTAAGAAATGATAATCTGTTCCATATAAAGCTGATATTTTCAAGCAAAACTCTTGAGCCCGCCTTCGGAGCCTTCGGTCTCATCAGTTCTGCAGGCATCTGCTTTAACGCTGTGCTGCAGGTTACCCCGGCAGCAATTATTATCGCTGCAACAAACAACGCCGGCACCATAAATCCGTAAATAAAATTAAACTCCGTATAATATTCGGGAAGAATATACATATTTTTAAAGACCGTGATAATAACCTGCGGAAGAAAAATATATCCCCCGACATCTCCCAAAATTCCTCCGATTATACTTGCGCACAGTGCGTAAATAATATATTTAAACCTTATCTCACCGTCAGTAAAGCCGAGAGCCTGATAGGTTCCAATCAGCCCTCTGTTTTCCTCTACCATTCGGTTAATGGTTGTAAGACTTATAAGCACAGCAACAGCAAGAAAAATAATCGGGAATATTTTCCCAATAACAGCAATTGCGCCCGAATCAGTTTCGATGTTTTTATAGCTGCCGAGATTGTAGCGGTCAAAAATATACCACTTTGCCGTATCTATATCATCAAGTTCCCGCCATGCATCAGCTATCTTTTCATCAGCCTCGCGGCGCTTGTCATCATATTCATTTATTTTTTCTTCGAGCTCCTTTTTGCTGTCCTCAAGCTCTGCACGTCCGTCTGCAAGTTCTCTGCGTGCGTCCTCTATTTTTTTATATGTTTCCTGTTTCTTTTGCGTAAGCTCCTGGATACCGTCATAGTAATCTTCCCAGCCTCCGCTTATCGCTCCCCAGCTGTCTTCAATTTCCTTAAGACCGGCTTCAACTTGGATTTTGTACATTTCCAGCTGCATTTGCTGCTGTGTGCTGCCTTCTCCAAGCATTTTTTCACTTGCCTCTATTTCTTCATATGCCTGCTTCAGCTCTTTTTCCGAGCCTATGATTTCATCCTCTCCTGATAAAAGCCGGCTTTTGGCATTCTCAAGCTCCTGCTGTGCCTCTTCAAACTCCGCGTCCGCCTCAGCCTTCTTTTCATTAAGCTCTTTTTCTTTATCCTCAAGCTCTTTTTGAGCATCATTTAGTCTGTTTTGAGCATCCTCTATCTCTTTATATGCGTCATCAAGTTCACTGTTGACTGATTTTTCCTCGTCCTCTATTTTCTCTGCGGCTTCATCCCTAATCTGATACGTGCGGGCTGTTTCGCGTTCACTCTTTATTCTTTCAGCTATTGTATTTATCATATTGCTGACTGTCTGTTTATAATCATTTGAATAGCAGAACAATTCTTCGCTGCCTTCTATTTTAAGGAGAACTGAAGTATAAATCTCTGTATTTACCGCCTTTGCAGGTACAAAAAATATGTAATCGGAGGATGTTGAGGAGCGTATGGACGAAGCTGCTCCATGAATTGCATTTACTGCCGTCGGGTCTACAATAATCGCCGTTATCGTGCAGCGGTTAGTGTCAAATGCCGTATCCGCTTCAAATTCCATGGTATCCCCAATCGATAATGCCGTATCTCTGATAAAATTCTGGGTGACGGCTATTTCTCCCGTTTCTTGCGGAAGACTTCCCTGAACTACATAGGGAACATCAATACCATCTTCATTTAACATTTTAACATCCGCGGTTTTATTTATTCCGTTGACGCGAAGATTCACCCTCTTGGTATAGGTTCCTTCTGCGTATCCAACACCCTCCAAAGCCATAAGTGCATCCACGTCATCGTCCGTCATACCAAGTGTTGACGTAATTGCAATATCATGCAGATTCTGCTGCTTGTAAAAAAAATCCGCCGTATAAAGCAGGTCATCACATCCCGCCTTTATACCGGTCGCAATCATAACTCCGAGTGCGGCAATAATCATTATGGAGAAAAATCTCTTTTTTTCTTTTACTATTGTCTGTCCGATATCTTTAAAATAAGCTCTCATTTATCCTACCATTCTATATCCGCAATCGGAACCGGATTGTCATTAGACACCTCGTCTATAACCCTGCCGCTTTTAAAACGTATTACACGGTCTGCCATTGGTGCTATCGCCGAATTATGTGTAATCAAAACAACTGTTATTTTATCCTTACGGCAAGTATCCTGCAAAAGCTGCAAAATCTGCTTTCCTGTCACATAATCAAGTGCTCCGGTCGGTTCGTCACACAAGAGAACCTTTGGGTTTTTGGCTACTGCGCGTGCAATTGAAACTCTCTGCTGTTCTCCTCCTGACAGCTGTGACGGGAAATTATCCTTCCGTTCACGAAGTCCGACCTTATCAAGAATCTCTGATGCATCAAGAGCATTTTTGCAAACCTGTGCAGCAAGCTCCACATTTTCCAGTGCGGTCAGATTCGGGACCAGGTTATAAAACTGAAACACAAAGCCTATATCCGTACGCCGGTATCCCACCAGTTTTTTCCTGCTGTAAGCAGAAATCTCGTTGCCGTCAACCAATATATGTCCCATTGTCGGGACATCCATGCCTCCAAGTATGTTAAGAGCCGTGGTTTTCCCCGCACCCGACGAACCCAAAATTACTGCAAGCTCACCCTTTTCCACCGTAAAGCTTGCGCCGTCCAATGCTTTGATTATGGTTTCTCCTGTCTTGTACTGTTTTGTCACGTCTTTAAATTCTATATATGCCATAGTCCTTCCTCTGTTAAAATATAAAGAAAAATCGCCGCAGGCATCTGCCTGCAACGATTTTTAATTTAATACGCAGAGCCCTGTCACTGTGTATTACTTCTTTTCGTTTATTTTCTTTTCTAACTCATCCAGTGTGTCAGCAGCGAACTTTCTGCCGCCTACGCCGAAGGCTATGGCAAAAGCAACGCATACCGCTGCTACAATAAGTATAAATGTAGTTTCAACAATTGCATTAGCTACACCAAGCTGGCTTAATCCGAGGAATGCAACAAGCACATAAATTGCTGTCTTAACAGCCAATGCACCGCCCTTTGCCTCAGGAAACTTCTTAAGAATTGCGTTCTTTGCCATCTCTGCCGCAAAAGCTCCGATTGCAATTATGATAACTGCTGCCAGCACAGCAGGCATATATCCGATAACTGCTGTTCCGATTCCAGTAAGTACAGGAAGATTCAATACATTAATACCCTGCACAATAAAGATAATTGCAAGAACATACTGCACAACTGTTCCAATTGCCTTTGAAAGTACAACCTTTTTAGCAGGTGTTCCGGTAATCTTTTCAATCAGGCTGTCAGCGCCGACGCCTGCAAGCACTGTTTCAAGAAGCTTTGCAACCAGTTTTGCTATAAATACACCAACTGCAATGATGATAATAGCCTCAAGTACATTAGGAATTGCCGCAAAAATTACATTTACAATGGTATTGGCAGGCTTTGAAATTGCTGCTATGCCAAGCTGGTCAAGTGCTGCCGTAATTACAACAAGAACTATCACAGCATAAATAACATTTGCAATAATCGTTGAAAAAGATGTTGCCTCGCTGCTCTCAATTCCTGCCTTATCCTGAAGCGCATCTACCTTTATCGCCTTAAGAACAGGTACTAAAAGCTCTTTTATTATCTTGGCAATAAACAAGCCAACTGCAACAATTATTCCCGCGCCGACAAGATTCGGAATAAATGCAAGGAATGAATTTACCATATTGGTAATCGGTGTGGATACACTGTACATTCCAAGCTTATCCAGCACACCCGGAAGGAAAAGCAGGAATGTAATAAAATAAGCAAGCTTAGCTACAAACGCAATCGAGCTTCCTGTGGATGTATCCTTTACTCCAAGCTTTCCCAAAAATTCTTCAGCATTTACTGCCTTAAGAAGCTTAACGACAAGGTTCTTGACAATACCGGCTACAATAAAAGCTACAATGAGCAGGATAATGGCATATATAATGTCCGGTATCTGCTGCAAAATTGAATTAAAAAAGTTCTGAATAGAATTCATCTAAAAGTCCTCCTTTGGAATTTAAAAAAGTTTCTTTAAAGTATCTGCCACTCCTGACACCTTATCAATTGAAATCTTGCCCTTAACGCCCTGTACGATTTTCTCTGTTACATCATCAGGCAGGTCAACACCCAGAACCTTCTCCACCGCCTTAACGGGGTCCTTTTGAAAAAGCTCCTTTAGTGACGCGTCCTTAGTTACTGCGTCCGTAATCTTATTAATCTGTTCTTTAATGTCCATCGGATTCCCTCCTAATAAAATAGTGTTGTGTGCAGATTCGGATTGTAGCTTACTAAAAAAACATTCCGTTAATCAACTACCACAACACTATTTTATGACAATTTCTGTCAAAACACAAGAAAAACTATTGTGATTCTACTCGTTGTATTCCTTTACAAATTTCACAAACTCATTCAAAGGCAATGGCTTTGAAAAGTAATAGCCCTGTATGTACTGAACTCCAAGCTGCTTCATAACCTCAAGCTGCTCCTTAGTTTCCACGCCTTCAGAAACAATTTTAAGCCCCATATCCAAAATCATACGCGTAGCCGTTTCCATAACCAGCTTGCCCTTTGATTTTTCAAAATATGCCCTTGTCATATCACGGTCAAATTTTACGATTTCAAGCGGCATTTCCACAATATAATTGAGGTTGGATTCGCCATTTCCAAAATCATCCAGTGAAAATGACACTCCGTACGAGATTAATCTCTCCATATTCTGCATAAATACATTTCTTGTCCGTATGGTTGCACTTTCCGTAACCTCCAGGTTAATCATGGACGGTTTAACACCGTATTTCTCCATAATTTCCCTGTATCGCTCCGCCAATGTACGCGATTCGCACTGACGCACCGACAGATTTACTTCTATATACTCCAGACCCCATTCCCATATCTTTTCGTGTTGAATGAACTGACATACCTTTTCAAATACTCTTTCGCCCAGTTGGTCGACCAGTCCGGTTTCCTCTGCAACCGGTATAAACTGCCCCGGCTGCACAATGCTTCCGTCAACATTGCGGATACGTGCCAGTGCCTCGGCAGATACAAAGCTTCCCTTTTCAACGGAGTAGATTGGCTGCATAAATACCTCAACTCGGTCCTCCTTCAGGGCATTAACGATGGTTTTAAACATCTGAAGCCACTTGCGGCGTTCCTCCACAAGCTGCTTGTCCACCTCAATAACCCTGTTATTCTCCCACTGATTATGATTCTGCTTATAGTAACGCAAAAGCTGAATTATTTCATCCGTAGAATCCACTATTGTACTGTCTTTTATACTGATAAAAACCGGTTCATACAGCTGTCCGCCCCATCTTTCATCAAATCTGGCAAGAATTTTGTCCGTGCCCTCCTTAAACTGCTCATATTCCTCATAGAGCACCACAAACTCCCAGCCCACGTTTTTAAATACCTTCGCTCCTTTGAGTTTATCCAAAAAACCTGCAATGGCGATCATTCTTTCATCGCCCCTCGAATCTGCCTCATTTCTGTATTCCTCCAGACTTATCAGCAGAAGGTAAAATTTCTTTTGGCGCTCATTTAACTGGCTTATGTATTTATACAGCACGTGAGCATTAAACACACCGGTTTCCCTGTCAAGATTAGCTTCCGGATTTTCAAGCTTAAAGAACAAAATCAGCATTCCGATACAGCTTGCATATCCCACCAGCAAAATTTTGTTGAAGAAGAACTGAACAAAAGCAGCTGCCATCCAGACAGTAATCCACATTACAACAGCCTCTACACGGGTTTTGTTCATACGATACCTGCTAAACAGCGCCATTATAAGCGTAAGTATCACAAACGAAAGGCAGAATACATATGTAGTAAGAACACACGCACCATAGGTATAAAGTTCCCCGTCATTGTAATATATGCTGATGGGGAGAAAATAAACCAGTATATTACCCGCCAAAGCAGCTGCTCCAAATCCACCTTGTGCATATATACGGTATTTCCCGTGAAAAATATTCTGGCACATATACAAAAGTCCAAAACAGCCTGTCCAGATAAGCAATGCCAGATAGACCTTGCATATTGTAATGCAAAGCCAATGCGGTATGCTATCCTGATGGGCAATGGCTATGACTGAACAAATATCCATAGTTACATTTGCCAGTGTGACAAACATTGTATGTTTAAAAAATATTTCAGTATATAGTCCGACCGTCTTACGCCGCACATAAAAACACAGCAGAATAAGCAATACTCCTATTCCTGCTAATTGCATCTGAATATTCATAGCATTCCCTCCTCTGCCTGCGGCTTCAGACCAATTGACATTCTATCTATTCTATACATTCATAAGATACGCTACTTATTTAGATTTAAGTATAGCATATTTGTCTATAAAATCAATCGGATATTCAGATGTTAAAACCGTAATTTTTTATTTTTTAAGGCAGAGAATTCAAATTTCTGCACTCTGAGCGTATGAGAATAAAACTCAATACAGCCGAGCCTGCATCGGCAATCAGACCTTCAAGCATAACACCTCTTACCCCTATCAGCGGACATAAAATCAAGCCGGAAAATGTGCATAGAATCAGATTTCTTGTTACAGTAAGGATTGCACCCTTATACGCTTTTCCGACAGACAACAAGATGTTGGATGCCGTAATCTGAACGCTGTTTAAAAAAACAAGTCCAAGATAAGTACGAATCAATGATGTGCCGAACTGAACATATAATTCACTTCCCGACCCAAAAAGCAGCAAAATATTCTTTGCAAATATCATGCACACCGCCCAAACACATACGCCAATCGTCAATCCCTGAATGATTGCAAACCTAATCGTCTTCTTCACACGCTCATAGGAACCATGTCCATAACAGTAACCTATTACCGGCTGGGCGCCCTGTCCCATGCCTGTGGAGAGGGAAGTCACAATATGACCAAGCTTCATCATAATCCCATAGGTGGCAAGCGGAATCTCCGCGCCGTATTCGGACATAGCTCCGTAAGTAGTTAAAAGATTATTGTTTACAACAAAAAGAACGGTAACACACAAATTCAGGGCAAATTCCGTAAGTCCTCCCATTGCTACATTTTTGCACAATCGGATATCTAAAACAAAATCTGTTTTCTTAAGTTTTATGGACTTCATATGCACTGTCATAAAAAATGAGAAAATAACAGATGCAATCTGACCGATAATGGTTGCCCATGCAGCGCCTGCCATTCCCCATTCAAATCCAAAAATAAACAGTGGATCGAGAATACAGTTTAAGATACAGCCTATCATTGTAGAAGCCGTTGCTGTTTTTGGTCTTCCGTCTGCACGGAGTATCTGACTGAGGCCAATCGTAATCATATAGCAAGGCAGACCAAAACATATAATGGTTCCATACTCCATGGCATAATCATATACAAGCTCCGTACCTCCAAACCAAATAACAATTTTAGGTAATAAAAGCAGCGATAAAATCGTAAATAGGACTCCCTCCATAAGCAGCAGAACCAGTGAATTTCCCACACTGTGTGCTGCCTTTTCATGTTCACCCTTTCCAAGCAGTATGCTAAACTGTGCCGCACAGCCGCTGCCAATCAAAAGTCCAAATGCAAGTCCTATTGTTGTTAAAGGAAAGATAACATTTGTAGCCGCATTACCTAGCGGTCCTATTTTATTTCCGATAAATATCTGATCTACAATGTTGTAAAGCGTATTGATAATAGTAATCAGAGCGCATGGAATTCCATATTTCCATACTGTTTTTCTGATATTTCCTGATAACAATTCCTGCTCATTTTCCCCAACCTTCTCCATTTTTATCACCCCTCCAAAGCTGTTAATTCTTTCTTTTCAATGATTCCAAGGAAAACAACTGACAGAATCACATCTATCACTTCAGCAACCAAAAAACTCCACCATATACCGTTAATTCCCATAATACTTCCAAGAAGAACAGCCAATGGCAAAAGCAGTATTACCTGTCGTCCGGCCGATACAACAAGACTGGATACTCCTCTTGAAAAGCCCTGCAGGGCGTAGCTTACCATAACAGTAACACTGCCAAAGGTGAAGGTAAGTCCCAGTATTCTTAAGGCTGTAACACCAAGTGTAAACATTTCCTCGGATGGTGAAAATGCACCGATAAGCTGGGCTGGGAATACTTCCATAATAATTGTTCCAACCAATCCGATGGCGGCGGACAAAATTCCGCATAAGAAGATTGCAGACTTGATCCGGTCGCCTTTTTTCGCACCGTAGTTGTACGCAACAATAGGAATGAGTGCATTATTCAACCCGAATACAGCCATATATACGAATGTCTGCAGCTTAAAATATGCACCAAATACTGCTGTTGCGGTTGTTGAATAACCGAGCAGAAGTTTGTTGACGCCAAAGCACATTACACTTGACATGGACTGCATAATCATTGTAGGAATACCGACAGCGCAAATGGTTTTTATATAGCCAAAATCAAAACTGAATTTTCTCGGTGAAAGGTCAATCTCCTTATTCTTCACAAGGTTAAATATAACTCCGAGAACCATGGAAACAATCTGTGCAAAAACAGTTGCAATCGCAGCACCCTTAGCTCCCATGCTTGGGAATCCGAAATATCCGAAGATAAGAATCGGGTCAAGAATGATATTTACAACAGCTCCTGTAATCTGCATCACCATTGTGTAAGTTGTTCTTCCTGTGGCTTGAAGCAGCTTTTCCAGAATCATCTGGAACATCTGTCCAAAGCTGAAAATGC
>CAYOHM010000002.1:0-56966 GCA_964403785.1 uncultured Alistipes sp. | reverse complement strand
TGTACCACAACATAAAAATGCCCAAACTCAAACTCAACATACTTTATTGTTTACAAAATCCCAAAGTGATTATATAATTATACGAGTGTGCTGTATCAGCCGCGGATGAATATCAGCAGCCTGCTGATATATTTTAAAAATTAAGCGAGGTCATACATGAAGAAGGTTTTAAGAAAAGTTAAGGATTTGTATATAAGATATTCTGATAAGATAAGCTACAAGGTTAATTATAATAAGCTTCAGAAATATATGGTGTCCAAAGGAAGAAAGACCAGTATGTCCGATGATGACGCGTATCCGGCTCTTTGTCATGCGGCGGCTGAGGATGAGAACTTCTTTAAGAATTTCAGAAGAAACTTTATCTACAACACCGTATTGGAGCATGTTCCGCAGTATCAGGGACAGCAGTATCTTGATGAGATAAATAAGAATACGGCATTGAAGTTTTCCGACTCGGACTGGGACAACTTCCGAAGAAATGATTTGTACGGTAATCCAAGAATTTACACATATAAGGTAAACGAAAGAACTATGGCGCTTTCACCGACTACTCTTCGTTATGCCAAGGTTCTTCAGGATATTGTGACATTGTTTGACACTGACAGTATTAAAACAGTCGCTGAAATTGGTATCGGATATGCTGGACAGTGCAGGATGCTTACAAGCTATGTTAAGGGTATTGAGAAATATTCGCTTTATGATTTGCCGGAGGTTCTGGGACTTGCGGGAAGATACCTCGGTAAATTCGGAAATGAAGTGACTGACAGGGTCAGCTTTGTTGATGCAACTAATATCGAGCAGCCGGGTCAGTATGATTTTGTTATCAGTAATTACGCTTTCTCGGAGCTTATACGGGATGTTCAGGATATTTATCTTGAGAAGGTTATCCTTAATTCAAAAGCCGGTTATATGACATGGAATTCACTTTCGTGTGATGTGCTTGACGGATATACCCTAAAGGAGCTTCTTGCGAAGATTCCGGGCTCATCGGTAATAGATGAAAGGCCGTTATCGGCAACTAATAACTGTATTATTATCTGGGGAAATAAATAGTACCCAAGGGGCGTTCATATTTTATTGTGGACGCCTTTAATTGTTTGATTTATGCCGTAGGAGGGATAATATTTGAATGTTATTATTTACCTGATATTTGTTCTGCTATTTTTGATATTTGTCAGTGCAAAAAATGACAGGGATGCCGCAAGGAAAAACAGGGCCAGACTAATAGATGAATTTGAGAATGAATCTGAACGCAGTATTGATATTGTGACTTTTGAAGCCTTAAAGTCCTTTGACAAGCTTACGCAAAATGAAAATCCGCTTCATATTGATGAAGATACATGGGCTGACCTTGATATGGATGAGCTCTTTTTTAAAATCAATAATACAAATTCATCAATAGGCAGGGAATATCTGTATTATATGCTTCATAATCCGGCTGACAATATGGAGGCAGTAAATGAAGTTGACCGTCTGGCAAATGAATTTACAAAAAATCAGGATGAAAGAGTTAAGCTCCAGGAAAAATTTATTTCTATGGGCTATGCGGGCAAAACTGATTTTTATTCAAATATTTCTGAAATCAGTTCACTTAATGCCAAATCAAATGTAATTCATTATATATTTGATTTGTTGTTTCTGGCTGCGATTATAATAATGCTTGCGGTAAGAACGGATGTAGGCACATTTATGCTGGTGGCTGTACTTGCCTTTAATGTGATTACATATTTCAAGGAAAAGGCAGCAATCGAAAATTATCTTTCCTGTGCAAAATGTGTTGTCAGAATGGTGGCTTCAACAAAAGCTGTTGTAAAGATGGATATTCCGTTTATAAGCAGCTATAATGCAAGACTTAAGGAGGATTTAAAGGATACCTTTAAAATAACCCGAAATTTTTATATGATTACCGGCGGAAGCAATTTCACAGGCTCATTATTTGAAATAATACTTGATTATGTCAGAATTATTTTCCATATCGACCTGATTAAGTTTAACAATCTGGTGTCGGTTATAGGTAAGTATAAGGAACAGCTCATTGATATGTACAGGACACTGGGATATCTTGAAAGCTGCATTGCAGCCGCTGCGTATCGCAATAAATTGCCAAAGTACTGTGTCCCGCAATTAAAAAAGGGCAGCGAATATGTTGTTGAAAATGTATATCATCCATTGCTTCTGAAGCCGGTTGAGAATTCAATTTCTGCCGACGGATGTATTTTGCTTACAGGCTCAAATGCATCCGGCAAGTCTACATTTCTTCGCTGTATTGCGATAAATGCCGTGCTTTCGCAGACAATTGCAACAAGTGTTTCAGACGGATATACCGGAGATTTTTACCGCATTGTTTCCTCAATGACGCACAGGGATGATATAATAAGCGGTGACAGCTATTATATGGTGGAAATTAAAGCACTTAAAAGAATTTTAGATATAGCGGGTGCATCCGAGCATAAAGTGCTTTGCTTTCTGGATGAGGTGCTGCGCGGAACAAATACGGTGGAGAGAATAGCTGCCTCCACGCAAATCCTTAAAAGCTTTGCGCTGCAGGGTACCTTATGCTTTGCAGCTACGCACGATATTGAGCTTACAGAGCTCCTTCATAATTACTACTGTAATTACCATTTTGATGAGGGATTTGATAATAATGATGTGAAATACAGCTATGTACTGCTTAAGGGTCCGGCAGTTACAAGAAATGCCATAAAGCTTCTTAAGCAGAACGGTTATGATGATGAAATTATAGAGGCTGCCCTGCAAATGGCAAAAAAATTTGAAACCAACGGCAAATGGAGGATTTAATAAATGAAGGTATATATTTATACAGATGGTTCTGCAAGGGGAAATCCTGACGGACCGGGAGGCTATGGAGCGATTATAAAATATATTGCGCCGGACAAAACAGTGCATGAGAGGGAATACTCATGCGGCTATAAGAAAACAACAAATAACAGAATGGAGCTTATGGCAGCAATTGTGGGGCTTGAAGCCTTGACAAGACCCTGTGAGGTTGAGCTGTATTCTGATTCACAGTATCTGATAAAGGCATTTAACGAGGACTGGATTTCGGGCTGGATAAAGAAGGGCTGGAAACGCGGCAAGAACGAGCCGGTCAAGAATGTTGATTTGTGGAAAAGGCTGCTTGAGGCTGCTAAACCGCATAATATCACATGGTGCTGGGTTAAGGGTCATGACGGACATGAATACAACGAGCGCTGCGACAGGCTTGCAACTACGGCGGCTGACGGCGATAATCTTATTGATGATGTTATGGAATAATGGCTGAAATAACTTGAGGTTTTTATCGTTTTATGGTAGTATAAGTTAGCTATAATAGTTTGGAGGTAGGTTTTATGGTATTAATGAATGCGTTAGTAAGTGATATTGTTTTTGAATTTGTAAGATTGATATTTCTTGGTGTATGCATTGTTGCCGGAGTATTTGTAGGCAAGAAGTTAAGAGATGCATCTAATGCCAAAAAATCTACAAAAGAGAACAATGGTAATTAGGAGGATATGAAAGTGGAGAACTATGGAGTAAATGACCTGAGAAGAATGTATTTGGATTTCTTCGAGAGTAAGGGTCATTTAAAGATGAAGAGCTTTTCTCTTGTTCCGCATAATGACAAGAGTCTGCTGTTAATTAATTCAGGAATGGCACCACTTAAGCCATATTTTACAGGACAGGAGATTCCGCCAAGAAGGAGAGTTACAACCTGCCAGAAGTGTATCCGTACGGGTGACCTTGAGAATGTCGGTAAGACGGCAAGGCATGGTACTTTTTTTGAAATGCTGGGTAATTTCTCATTTGGAGATTACTTTAAACATGAGGCTATTGCATGGTCATGGGAATTTTTGACCAAGGTGGTAGGGCTTGACGAGACACGTTTATATCCGTCAATCTATGAGAATGATGATGAAGCTTTCGAAATCTGGAATAAAGAAATTGGAATTGCACCTGAGAGAATTTTCAGATTTGGCAAGGAGGATAATTTCTGGGAGCATGGTTCAGGTCCATGCGGTCCTTGTTCCGAAATCTACTATGACCGAGGAGCTAAGTATGGCTGTGGTAAGCCGGGCTGTACAGTAGGCTGCGACTGTGACAGATACATGGAAATCTGGAACAACGTATTTACACAGTTTGATAATGACGGCAACAACAACTACACGGAGCTTGCCCAGAAGAACATTGATACGGGAATGGGACTTGAAAGACTTGCGGTTGTAGTTCAGGATGTGGATTCGATTTTTGATGTTGATACGATTTTCGCTCTCAGAAACAGGGTATGTGAATTAGCCGGCGTTAAGTACAAAGAGGATGCCGACATTGATGTTTCCATACGAATAATCACCGACCACATACGTTCTGCCACATTTATGATATCGGACGGCATTATGCCGTCAAATGAAGGCAGGGGATATGTGCTCAGACGTATTATAAGACGTGCAGCACGTCAGGGAAGAAAACTTAACATTGACGGTGTATTTCTCGCTGAACTTTCAAAGACGGTTATTGAGGGCTCTAAGGACGGATATCCTGAGCTTGATGAGAAGAAGGAGTTTATCTTTAAGGTTCTTACACAGGAAGAAAATCAGTTCAATAAGACAATTGACCAGGGACTTTCTATTCTTGCAGAGCTTGAGAACAAGCTTGTACAAAGCGGATGCAGCGAGCTTTCAGGTGCGGATGCATTTAAGCTGTATGATACCTATGGATTTCCTCTTGACCTCACGAAGGAGATTCTGGATGAAAAGGGTCTTGCTGTGGACGAGGAAGGCTTTAAGTCTGCAATGCAGGAACAGAAGGTAAAGGCAAGAAATGCCAGAAAGACAACCTCATATATGGGCGCTGACGCTACAATCTGGGATGATTTTGACCTTACGGTCACATCTGAGTTTGTAGGTTATGATAAATTGGAATTAGAACAGAAAATTACTGCGTTAGCAGTTAATTCTGAGGATTCATCCGAATTTGCGGAGGCAATTTCCGAAGGTGAGCATGGAACCATTGTTGCTGCAAAGACACCGTTTTATGCTACAATGGGCGGTCAGGTAGGTGATACCGGTATTATTGTCACCGCTGACGGTGAGTTTAAGGTTGAATCTACACAGAAGCTTGTCGGCAACAGAATCGGACATATCGGATATGTTACAAAGGGTATGATTCAAAATGGCGCAGATGCCGTTTTTAAAGTGGATAAGGAAGGCAGATTGTCTACTTGCCGTAATCATTCTGCAACACACCTTCTCCAGAAGGCTCTCCGTGAAACATTGGGTTCACATGTTGAGCAGGCAGGTTCATATCAGGATACGGAGAGAACCAGATTTGATTTCTCTCATTTCGCAGCCTTGACACCTGAAGAGCTTTCAAAGGTGGAGAAAATTGTAAATGAAAAAATTGCAGAGGATATTGCAGTAGATACCCGTGTTATGACAGTTGAGGATGCTAAAAAGACAGGTGCTATGGCGTTATTCGGAGAAAAATACGGCGAAAAGGTACGAGTTGTATCCATGGGAGATTTCTCAAAGGAATTTTGCGGCGGTACCCATGTTTCACATACAGGTGAAATTCAGGCATTTAAGATTTTATCGGAGGCGTCGGCAGCTGCCGGTGTAAGACGTATTGAAGCAATCACCGGAGCAAATGTTGCAAAGTACTACGCAAAGCTTGAAGCTGAATTAAACGAAGCTGCCAAGGCTGCTAAAACCGATGCAGCGGGTCTGGTTAAGAAGATAGAGGCTATGCAGGCAGAAATCAAAAAGCTCGAGTCTGAGAATGAGAGCCTTAAGGCTAAGCTTGCAAATAATGAAGCCGGTGATGCGCTTGCAAATGCAAAGGATATAAACGGAATCAAATTCCTTGCGGCAAGTATTGCGGATGCGGACATGAATTCGCTGCGTAATCTTGGAGATTCATTTAAGCAAAAGCTTGGTGAGTCGGTGATTGTTCTTGCTTCAAGTCAGGGAGCTGATAAGGTTAACCTTATAGTAATGGCGACTGATGGTGCTATGGCCAAGGGTGCACATGCAGGCAATATTATCAAGCAGGCTGCGGCACTGGTAGGCGGAGGCGGCGGCGGACGTCCTAACATGGCTCAGGCAGGCGGTAAGAATGCATCAGGAATAAATGATGCGCTTGCAAAGGCTGAAGAAGTTACAAGAAGCCAGATTGGTTAATCATTAATAAAAAAAATAAAAGGAATAATCATTAATAGTGGTTGTTCCTTTTTTTAGACATAAAATGTAACCGGAGTGAACATAATGGATAAAACTAAATTAAAAAAACATTTATCAGATAAAATAATACCGTTTTGGAACGGTTTATGCGACTATGAAAATGGGGGATTTTATGGTTATGTAAATGAATTTTTGGAGCCGGATAAAAAGAGTGATAAGGGTGTCATTCTAAGCAGCCGTATACTATGGTTTTATTCAGCTGCCTATGAGCTTTTAAAGGATGAGAGGCTGCTTGAATATGCAAAGCACACATATCTTTTCCTTGCCAAGAAGTGTTATGACAGTGTGAATGGCGGATTTTATTGGTCGGTAAGGTATGACGGAACGCCGAAGGATACCACAAAACATACACATAATCAGGCATATGTTATATATGCATTAGCCAAATATTATGAGGTAAGCCATGACGAAGGAGCACTGTCATATGCAACCGAATTATTTGAGCTTGTAGAAACAAAATGCAGGAATAAGCAGGGCTATCTTGAATCCTTCAGGTGTGATTTTGCACCTGAGAATAATGACAAATTATCCGAAAACGGTATTATTGCAGAGCGAACCATGAATACACTTACGCATTTGATGGAGGCATATACGGAATTATACCGGGTATCGGGAAATAAAGACGTGTTGAATTGTCTTAAGGACATTTTGGATATATTTGAAAAAAATATTTTTAAGAAAGAAAAAGGCTGTTTGGATGTCTTTTTTGATATGAATTATAAAACAATTATCGAGCTTGATTCGTTTGGACATGATATAGAGGCATCCTGGCTTATGGACAGGTGTGCCGAGGTTATAAACGAGCCTTTGATAACACAGCGTATACATAATATAACGGATGTACTCTGTGAGCATGTATTAAACGCAGGGTATGATATGGAAATGGGCGCTCTTTATAATGAAATTGAGGATGGAAGGATTGATAAGCAGTACATATGGTGGGTTCAGGCAGAAGCGGTAATAGGCTTTTACAATGCATGGACAAGACATCCGGATAAAGAAAATTACCTGCATGCAGCGGATAAAACCTATAAATTCATAACCGAAAAAATGGTTGACCCAAGGTGCGGTGAATGGTACGAAAGTATTTTAGAGGACGGAACAATTGATATTTCAAAGGGTATGGTACATAAGTGGAAATGTCCTTATCATACCGGAAGAATGTATATCGAAATGATTAACAGGCTATAATGTCCAAACTCGCGAAGTGTCTGTATTGACTAATTTGAATAATTATTATAGAATTTTGGTATATGTGCAATTTATAAATTATAGGAATTTGTGAGTTTGTGCATTTTTTAAGGTCATATGAAGCGTAGCTTCATATGAAATTTGCACGATAATTGCGCAAAGCAAGCTAGCTTGCTTATCGCAATTCTTGTGCAAATTACTATATCACTTTGTGATATGTCCTTAAAAAATGCACAAACTCACAAATTCAAACTCAAGCTATGACTTATGGAGGGAAACAAAATGTCAAAGGAACCATTTGTTACATTGGAGCAGATTCAGGAAATAACAAAAACATATCCTACACCTTTTCACATTTATGATGAGAAGGGAATCAGGGAAAATGTAGAAAGATTAATAGAGGCATTTTCATGGAACAAGGGATTTAGGGAATATTTTGCTGTTAAGGCAACGCCAAATCCGTTTATTATCAATATATTAAAGGAATACGGCTGCGGTGTTGATTGTTCCTCAATGACTGAGCTGATGATGGCTAAGGCACTTGGCTTTAGGGATGACGCAATTATGTTTTCTTCAAATGCCACACCGGCTGAGGAATATATATATGCCAAGGAACTGGGCGCACAGATTAATCTTGACGATATTACACATGTTGAGTATCTTGAAAAGGCTTGCGGTATACCTGAAACAATTTGCTGCAGATTCAATCCGGGCGGATATTTCCAGATTTCCAACTCTATTATGGATAATCCTGGCGATGCCAAGTATGGTATGACAAGGGAACAGATCAAGGAGGCTTATAAGCTGCTGAAGGCTAAGGGTGCAAAGGAATTTGGCATACATGCTTTTCTTGCAAGCAATACGGTTACCAATGATTATTATCCTACTCTTGCCAAAATCCTTTTTGAACTTGCTGTTGAGCTTCATAATGAGACGGGCTGTCATATTAAGTTTATTAACCTGTCCGGAGGTATCGGCGTACCATACAGACCTGAGCAGACAGGCAATGACATTAAGGCTATCGGCGAGGGTGTACGAAAGGTGTATGAGGAGGTTCTGGTTCCGGCGGGAATGGGCGATGTTGCCTTGTATACAGAGCTTGGACGTTTTATGCTTGCTCCTTATGGACACCTTATTACCAAGGTACTTCACTTTAAGCATACTTACAAGGAATATGTCGGATGTGATGCATGTGCAGCTAACCTTATGAGACCAGCAATGTATGGTGCTTATCATCATATTACAGTTTTAGGAAAAGAAAACGAACCTTGTGACCATAAGTATGACGTTACGGGCTCACTTTGCGAAAATAATGACAAATTTGCCATTGACAGGGAACTTCCACAGATAGAAATCGGTGACTACCTTGCAATACATGATGCAGGAGCGCATGGCTTCTCAATGGGTTACAACTACAACGGCAAATTAAGAAGCGCTGAACTTCTTCTTAAGCAGGATGGTTCTGTTTCAATGATACGCAGGGCAGAAAAGCCTTCGGATTATTTTGCAACATTTGATTTTACAGACCTTTTTGATGAATTTAAATAAAGGAAATTTGCTATGTCAGATTTAAGTAGTATATCTAAGGATATTTGCAAAGGAAAAAATTTGGGCAGAAATATGTCGCTTTATGTAAGCAGTATGATGTCTTTATACAGCAGGTTCAGCTATATTAAGTTATCCATGAATTATTACACCTTTGTCGATGCAATGTCGGACCGTGATGATGATAATTCAAGAGAAGTTATTGGTATTCTGGGTAAGCTCAACGGCATAATTAATGATACCATCATCCATAATGCCGACAAATCAAAAAGGGCAGAGGCACTTGACAGGATAGAGCTTATCCGCAATACGGTTATTGAAACCATGGAGACATTAACAGCGTATATTGACAGGTTCGCAATTTTTGAGCATATCTTTAACCGTATAGAATTTAGGTTTAACGAAGAAAAATTTGATAATAATTATTATGATAATTATTTTTCAAATGATATTATGAATTATATTTTGTCCGATAAAGATTCCGTTGTCATGAACAGCAGGATAAATGAGATTGTGTGCCAGCTCCCGATGCGTCTTACAAGAAAAAAATTCTTTGAGCTGGTTAAGGATGCGTTAAGTCTGTATAAGAATCAGGAAATGTCGTCACTGGATGATTTTATGTATGTCCTAAATACGGTCTCGGGGATTTATGAGCCAGATGATTTTAAAGAGAGATTTCCTCTTTTTACCGAATTACTCAAAAAGCTCTCAGACACGAATTTTAAGGATATTACGAAAGCGGAATTTGAGGATAAGCAGGGGCTGCTTTCACTTGCTGTTTCTGAGGTTACACAGGCAAGTGATACATATGTTATGCTTATGGAGCTTATAAATGATATCTACGTTATTCTTCTTTCGGAAGATAGTGCATTCAGCGAAAACGGTGAGAGAATGAATGCGGTAAATATTTTAAAAAGCGTTATGGAGCATGACGATATTAATGCAGCTGCTGAAGAAATTACGGATAATTTTATCTCGTTTGAAGGCTGTCAGGAAAGAATTTATTCACAGATAAGTTCAAATGATTATGTTATTGACGAAATACTTAAAGCATTTAAAAATGAGCTTCGCGATTATCAGCTAGACGAGCAGTTTGATATTTTGGTTAAGGTGTCAAAATTATCCTCAGGAAGCCAGTTTGTTGATTTGAAAGCTCGCAATAACACTGAGCCTGCAAATCAGGAATATATTGACAGCTTATTCAATACCTTTTATGAGACACTCGGAAAGGTATTTGCAGAAGGCAAAAAAGAATATAACAGAGCAGTGATGTCAATTGTTGTATCATCGCTACCTGTATTTTTTAACAATGTAAATGAAATCCGTGAGTACGTTAATACATCCTTATCACAGTGTACTGATGACTCTGAGAAGAAGGCAGTCGTTAAGCTTATCAAAATGATTATGGAATGATGTATGATGAAGTGGTATGAGAACTTATATATGGGTAGAATTGCTGCAAGAAAACAGTATAAACTGTTGCGGCGCATCAGTAAAAAAAGATTAAATAATGCATATTTGATTACACTTGCATCCAATGAAGAGAATTTACTGGATATATATGCCTATCCTGAGCTTATGCAAAAATACTATGATACCAGAGAGATAAAGGTTGTCGGTATGGCATGCGGCAGGGATGAGGCCTTGGAAGTGACGCAGGATATCATTATGGATGTTTATCGAAAGAGTGGTTCATGTAATGTAAGTGATTATATCCAAAAAAGAGAGGATTCACATAAGTGTTGGTATCAATTTTAAAAATTCTCGGAATAATAATACTTTGTATACTTGCATTCCTTTTGCTCACAATTTTGCTGGTGCTTTTTGTACCGGTAAGGTATAATATCAGCGTAGAATTTGACAAAAATAAAGATATTCTTGATGTGCGTGCCGTGGCCGGCTGGCTTTTGTTTATAAAATTTATCCTAGGATATTCCGATAAAAGGCTGTCCTATAAATTGAAGGTCTTTTTCTTTAATGTGCTTAATAGCGATAAGCCAAAAGCCCATAAGCCCAAAAAGGCTGTGACAAAAGCAAAACCTACAGAAGCAAAAAAAACGGTGCAAGGAGCTAAAGCTTCTGAAGATGAGAAAGTTTCAGAAGAAAAGAAAGCTTCTGAAGATGAGAAAGCGGTGCCGGAGGCGAAAGTTTCAGAAGAAAAGAAAACTTCTGAATACAAGGAAGCCGTCAAGGAGAGTAAGAAGCACAGCTTTGTATTCCTGCATCCGTCAGAAATATATGATATTATAATCAATAAAATACTGGATGTGATTGAACGGATAAGTGCACTGATTAAGGAAATACTTAATAATGCTGATAAGATATGCAGGCTTGCTGCCAACGAGGAAAACAGGCAGTTTTTACTTTTTCTTCTGGGAGAAATAAAAAGCGTATTTAAAGCAGTTTTACCCAAGAAACACAGCATATATTTAAAGCTTGGATTTGCAGACCCTTCGCTTACCGGCGAGATATTGGGTGCTTATTCGGTTATAAAGCATGCCTTTAACTTAAATTTTGTACTGGAACCGGACTTTGACCGGGAAGTAATAGAAGCTAAATTCAATTTAAAAGGAAGTATCCGTGTGATTTCACTCCTTGTAGTCGGAATCCGGGTTTACTGTAATAAAACCTTTAAAAAATTAATAAGGAGGAAATAATAATGGCGGAAAATCAGAAGTTTAATACAACAATGGAGTCTCTTTTTAAGGGAATGGAGTCTTTTATTTCAGCTAAAACGGTAGTGGGGGATGCAATTCATGTAAATGATACAATCATTCTTCCGCTTATTGATGTAGCGTTTGGCGTAGGCGCAGGTGCTTCAAACGGTGATAAGAGAAATGCTGCAACCGGAGGTATGGGCGGCAAGCTTACCCCGAGTGCGGTTCTGGTTATTAAAAATGACCAGATTCGCCTTGTGAATGTCAAGAATCAGGATGCTGTAACAAAGATTATAGATATGGTTCCCGACATTATAAATAAATTCACCGGAAAAGAAGAGGACGTTACCGAAGATGAAGCCGTAGCTGAGGCCATCAATGATGTTTTTGAAGAATAATAGTGTTATTTATAATAAAACCTAATATAATATTAATACAATATTGTATGGAGAGATAAATGTATGAGATGTCTGCTTGGATTTATTTTGTTCTGGATATCCGTCGGTATATTTATCTCTCTTTTTATTGAAAGCGTGTTTTGCAAGGTTGTATTGCTGATTATATTGATGATAGTGGGATTTAATTTGTTTTTCGGAAATTAAAGAAAAAGAGCTGCCGGATAGGGCAGCTCTTAAATGTTTTAATTAAGCTCTTTCTACGGCACCTGACCTTAAGCATGAAGTACAAACGTACATCTTCTTAGATCCGCCTTCAGTCTTAACACGGACAGACTTAACATTTGATTTCCACATTCTGTTAGATCTTCTATGAGAATGGCTCACCTTAATTCCGAAATGAGCTCCCTTGTCACAAATTGCACACTTAGCCATCGAGTTGCACCTCCTTAAAACAAGCGTATTACGCACGTTGATATTAACAGCCGATAACGGCATATTTCTTAAATTATGGTCATTCAACCCACAACATAGAACATTCTATCAGAAAAAATTTTTTATTGCAAGAGAAAAAATAAAAAAATAGCAAAATTATATAAGAAAAATAAAAAAGGATTTTCTTTTTGGTAATTATAGGGTATAATAAACACGCTAGTATGTTTAAAAATATCATAAGGAGGACAGTTATGAAAGGTAAAATGTCAAATCCAATGGGTGATGTAGTGATAGATACCGCCGTTATTGCACGATATGCCGGTCTTGCAGCTATTGAATGCTTCGGTATTGTCGGCATGGCAATGCAGAGTGTAAAAGATGGTATTGTAAAGCTTCTTAAGAAGGATAATCTTACAAGGGGAATTAATGTAGTCATTGACGAAGACAATATGATTACCATTGATTTTCATGTTATTATTGCATATGGAGTAAGTATCAGGACTGTTTCAGATAATCTTATAGAGAATGTTAAGTATAAGGTTGAGGAATATACAGGAATTAAGATTAAACAGATTAATATATTTGTTGATGGCGTAAGAGTCATCGACTAATTTAGGAGGATAGGAAAGTGGCTATTACAACTATTAACGCCGAAACCTTGCAGAAGATGTTTCTGGCAGGTGCACAGAATCTCGATGCCAATAAGGAATGGATTAATGAATTAAATGTTTTCCCTGTACCTGACGGAGATACAGGCACCAATATGTCTATGACAATCATTTCTGCTGCAAAGGAGGTTGGCGCAATTGAAAAGCCTGATATGGCCAGCTTGTCCAAGGCTATTTCAAGCGGTTCACTTCGCGGCGCCAGAGGTAATTCGGGTGTTATTCTCTCTCAGTTATTCAGAGGCTTTACGAAGGAAATTTCAAATTCCGATGAAATTAATTCTGAGGTTCTTGCCGCAGCGGTTTCAAGAGCAGTTGATACGGCATATAAGGCGGTTATGAAGCCTAAGGAGGGAACTATCCTTACGGTTGCCAAGGGCATTGCAGAAAAGGTTTTGGAGCTTTCTCTTGATACTAACGATTTGGAAGTAATCATAGGCAAGGCTATAGAGCATGGCGAGTATGTTCTTTCACAGACACCTGAAATGCTTCCTGTGCTTAAGCAGGCAGGTGTGGTCGACTCCGGCGGACAGGGTCTTATTGTTGTCTTAAAGGGTGCCTTTGATGCATTTATGGGTAAGGAGATTGAGTTTAACATTGCTGCGTCTGCGCCAAAGGCTGCTGTCAAGGCAGATACGGACGGTATTTCAGACGAGGACATTAAGTTTGGATATTGTACAGAATTTATAATTATGCTTGAGAAGAAATTCACCGATAAGGACGAGGCAGAGCTTAAGTCATATCTTGGAGGCATCGGTGATTCGCTTGTATGTGTTGCGGATGATGAAATCGTTAAGATTCATGTCCATACAAATGACCCGGGTCTTGCAATCCAGAAGGGGCTTTCATATGGCTCGCTCACCAAAATGAAGATTGACAACATGAGGGAAGAACATCATGAGAAGGTCATCAAGGATGCTGAGAGAATAGCAGCCAAGCAGAAGGAGGAGGCTGAGCTGTCAGCCAAGAAGAATGCTGAGCCTGCTAAGGAATTTGGATTTATTTCCGTTTCAGCGGGTGAAGGACTCAGTGAGATTTTCAAGGGTCTTGGAGCTGACTTCATTATTGAGGGCGGTCAGACCATGAATCCTAGCACTGAGGATATGCTTAAGGCGATTGATGAGGTTAATGCAAGGAATATATTTATTTTGCCTAATAATTCCAATATTATTCTCGCAGCAACACAGGCTGCGTCAATTGTTACGGACAAAAACGTTGTGGTTGTTCCTACAAAGACGATACCGCAGGGAATTTCCGCAATGATAAGCTTTGAACATAATCGCTCGGCAGAGGATAATCTTGTTGCTATGGAGGAGGCAATTGCACTGGTTAAGACAGGTCAGGTGACATATGCCGTCCGTGATACCGTAATCGATGACAAGGACATTAAGGAAAACGATATAATGGGTATCGGTGATAAGAAGATTCTTGCCGTAGGTCAGGATATCGCGCAGACAACACTTTCTCTTATTGACCAGCTTGTTGACGACGAGTCAGAGTTCATAAGTGTTTATTATGGAGCAGATGTGACAGAGGAGGAGGCAGGCGCTCTTATTGAGCAGATTGAGGAAACCTATCCTGATATTGAGGTCGCATTGGAGGTTGGTAAGCAGCCGATTTATTATTACATTATATCTGTTGAATAATTGGATTGTGGGATTTATAGATGCTTATTACTGAGATTAAAGGAATCGGCGATAAAAATCAAAAATTACTTAATAAGCTGGGTATATTTCAGGTGGAGGACCTTCTGGAGTATTACCCGAGAAGCTATGATATATTTGAAGAGCCCGTACTGGTTAAGGAGGTTGACAACGCAGGAATTTATGCGATATACGGTGAAATTGCATCCGCTGTTCAGCTTGTTAAACGTGGGACTCTTCAGATATTGTCAGCTATAATAAAGGATTATAACGGTGACGGCATTAAGGTGACGTGGTTTAATATGCCGTTTCTTAAGACGACCCTGAAAAAAGGCATGCGCTTTATTTTTAGAGGTCGTATTATTTTTAAGAACGGCTCATATCTGATGGAGCAGCCTATAATGTATAAACCGGCAGAATATGAGACAAAGCTCAGAAGTATGCAGCCTGTATACAGGCTGACGGCGGGAGTGACAAATAATCTTCTTATAAAGTCAGTGACACAGGCCTTGGAAATGGTGGATTATAATCACGAATATATGCCGTTTGCGATAAGGCAGGAGTACAAGCTTATGGACTATTCCGAAGCAATTAAAAAAATACATTTTCCGAATAACAGTGACGAGTACATCCGTGCCAGAAAGAGAATAGTTTTTGATGAATTTTTATTCTTCATTTTAGCGTTAAAACAGTTAAAAAACGAAAACACTATTGCTGTAAATAATTTCAAAATAGATAATGACAAAAGAACTGATGAATTTATCGGCAGGCTGCCATACAAATTAACAGGCGCACAGCTTGGTGCATGGGAGGATATCAAGAAGGATTTGTCGGGAGGCAGACTTATGAACAGGCTGGTTCAGGGTGATGTAGGCTCCGGCAAAACCATCGTAGCCCTGCTTTCACTTATGAATACCGCATTTGCGGGATATCAGGGGGCGATGATGGTTCCTACCGAGGTTTTGGCGATTCAGCAGTATGAATCAATCGTCAATACCTTTAGGGAATATGGCGTAGCTTTGTCAGTCGGACTCCTTATCGGCTCAATGACAGCCAAGGAGAAGAAACAAACATATGAAAAAATTGCAGATGGCAGCATTGACATAGTTGTCGGCACAAATGCAGTTATTCAGGAGAAGGTTGTTTTTAATAATCTTGCCCTTGTTATTACTGATGAGCAGCACAGATTTGGTGTAAATCAGAGAAAAGCGCTGGCTGATAAGGGACATCAGCCCAATGTCCTGGTTATGAGCGCAACACCGATTCCAAGAACTCTTGCAATAATCCTGTACGGAGACCTCGATATTTCAGTTATAAATGAGCTTCCGGCAAGCAGGCTTCCAATCAAAAATTGCGTTGTTGATGAGAGTTACAGGCCTAAGGTTTATAGTTTTATCGAAAAAGAGGTATCACAAAAAAGACAGGTGTATATTATCTGTCCTATGGTTGAGGACAGCGAAGATTCGGAGTATGAAAATGTAACTGACTACTCAGAAGAAATCAAGAAAATATTTCCTGAATACAGGGTTTGCATGCTGCATGGTAAAATGAAGCCTGCTGAAAAAAATCAGGTTATGATGGATTTTTCAGAGGGGAAAACGGATATTTTGGTTGCAACAACGGTTGTGGAGGTAGGTGTAAATGTGCCAAATGCAACTGTTATGCTGATAGAAAATGCCGACAGATTCGGACTTGCCCAGCTTCATCAGCTTCGCGGCAGAGTTGGGCGTGGCTCCTTCCAATCCTACTGCATTATGATGTCCAATTCCAAAAAGCCTGAGACATTAAAGCGTCTGGAGATAATGAACAGTTCAAATGATGGATTTTTTATTGCCTCCGAAGATTTAAAGAGCAGGGGACCGGGCGATTTATTCGGTATCAGGCAAAGCGGGGAGCTTGATTTTGGCTTGGGAGATATTTTCAATGATTCAAAAGAGCTCCAAAACGCAAGCGAATGTGCAAAAAAATATTTTGATAACGAATATGAAATTTCTGATTCCGAAAAAAACGTAATTAATTCAAAAGTTGATGAATATACGAGAAAATGCTTGAATAAATTGAATATTTAATCTATTATGGTTAGTGATTTGTAAAAAGAGGTACTGCATAATGAGATTATACATTATAAGGCATGGTGAAACAGACTGGAATAAATTAAAAAAGCTTCAGGGACAGAGTGACATTCCGCTTAATGACAACGGAAGAAGGCTTGCTATGGTTACTGCAAAGGCTTTTGAAGATATACATTTTGATGTTGTGTATTCAAGCCCGCTTATACGTGCATATGATACGGCGCGTATAATTACAGGCGGTAAATATGACATCATAACTGATGACAGATTAAAGGAAATCAGCTTTGGAGCTGAGGAGGGTGTTCCGGTAGAGGAAAGAAGAGAAGATTTCAAAAACTTCTTTCTGGCACCTCAGGAGTATGTTCCGTCCGAGGGCGGCGAATCCTATGAGCAGCTCTGCGCAAGAGCAGGTGCTTTTATAGAGGATGAGATTTACCCGCAAAGGGACACGGACAGGAATGTGGCTGTTTTTGCACATGGTGCAATGAATAAGGCACTGATGCTTAAACTGACAAATGCACAGATTTGTGATATATGGAAGGGCGAGTTTCAAAAAAACTGCTGTGTAAACATATTTGACATCACAAATGACAGTATAAAATTAATTCAGGAAGCAAAGATATATTATAAGGAGATTTAAAGTGAGAGTAATAGCAGGTAAAGCCAGAAGTTTGCCGCTTAAGACGCCGCAGGGACTTGGAACCAGACCTACAACTGACAGAATTAAAGAAACTCTTTTTAATATGATTCAGGGTGATATTCCGGGCAGCCGTTTTTTAGACCTTTTTGCCGGCAGCGGCGGCATTGGAATAGAGGCGCTGAGCCGCGGTGCAGCAAGTGCTGTATTTGTTGACAATGCAAAGGAAAGCTGTCAGTGTATTCGTGATAATTTAAAATTCACAAAGCTTGAGGATAAGGCAGCGGTTATGGAATGTGACTGTATCACAGCTATGAACAGATTAAACGGCAAGGGCGTATTTGATGTTATTTTTCTTGACCCGCCTTATGAGCATGATTATGAGAAAATCGTGCTGGAGCATTTAAAAGGTCTTGATATAGCTGATGAATACACACTTATTATATTTGAGGCAGCTTTAAAGACTGACATTTCATTTGCATCAGATTTGGGCTATGAGATAATTAAAGTTAAGGAATATAAGACAAATAAACATATATTTGTAAAAAGGAGAGGCAGCTGATGATTAGAACAGCAATATATCCGGGAAGCTTTGATCCTGTGACCAACGGACATCTGGATATAATCAATCGTTCCGCACTTCTTGTTGACAAATTAATTGTTGCGGTTTTAAATAATAATTCAAAATCACCATTGTTTTCTGTGCAAGAACGTGTTAATATGTTGAAGGAAGTAACGAAAGATATTCCTAATATAGAGGTAAAGAGTTTTTCCGGGCTGCTTGTTGATTTTGCGAAAGAGAATGATGCAAGGATAATTGTCAGGGGACTTCGTGCCGTGACGGATTTTGAATATGAACTTCAGATGTCACAGACTAATCGCTTGCTGGACTTGTCGATAGATACCATCTTTTTGAACACGAATTTAAAATATTCATATCTCAGTTCAAGTGTAGTAAGAGAGGTTGCTATGTTCGGAGGGGACATTAGTCAGTTTGTTCCTGAGCAGGTGATTTCTAAGGTATATGAAAAGTGCGGAATTAATAAGGAGAGTATAAATGAGTAAGATTGATCAGATTATTTCAGAAATGGAAGAATACATAGAGGGATGTAATCCTTTTCCACTTTCATCAACTAAAATCGTTGTTGTGAAGGAGGAGTTAGAGGAAATGATCAGTGAGCTTAGACTTAAGACTCCTGATGAAATCAAGAAGTACCAGAAGCTCCTTGCCAATAAGGACCAGATATTAAATGATGCTAATGAACAGGCAAGAAGCATCATTGAAGCTGCACAGATTCACACGAATGAGCTTGTAAACGAACATGAAATTATGCAGCGTGCCATCACAGAGGGTCAGCAGTATATAGACCAGGCACAGATGGAGGCTGAGAATATCCTTAACAGAGCAGTTGAAGATGCCAATACCATAAGGTTTAATGCCATAAAATACACGGATGATATGCTCGAGCAACTCCAGAGAATCATACAACATTCCATTGAGTCCAATGCAAGCAAGCATGATGCACTTATGCAGGATCTCAACAAAACTCTCGAGGTTGTCACCGGCAACCGTGAGGCGTTGCGCCCGCAGGACAATAGCACACCTGAGGCACCGGAGGACAATGGTTACGGACAGGAAGTGCAATAATATTTTATGAATATATTACCCCTGAATGCAAATGCATTTGGGGGTATTTTAATTATATCCCGTTACTAAAATGAATAGGTATACTGCCAGAGTAAAACAGGCAAACATAAGTTTTAAAAAAGCATATTTAATAAGTGAAAGGTCGGTATCCTTGATAAATAAATTTGCCTGCAAAATAAATGACAATCCGCCAAATGCATTTACAAAAAGGATAATTGCAATAATCAGGCTGTGTGAGGAAATATCATAGGTGTTTTGGCATAAATAATTGATGCCGGAGGTTATCTCGAATAAGCCTATAAGAAGACCTCTGATATGATAGTTTATCTGTGTAAAGGCTTTAATGAACTCTGCAAAAATCGAGGAAATTATAATATATGCCCCCAGTTTGATTATGTTTGTACATGAGCTTGTTACAATATAATCAATAAGATTTGATGTACTTACAGAGGCAATGGATAAAGTGCCATTTCCGGTATTTATATGTAATTTGGGATGTATATATTTTGTATAAGCTGCATATAATATTAAGATAAAAGCTGCCGGAAAATATATTGTAAAAAGAAGTGCGGGGTTTATGCTGTCATTTCCAAGGCAATGCTTTGAAATGTACGAAATAACAAATGCCGGACTGGATATGTTGCAGGCGGTAAGGAGAACATAGGCAGTCTGTTTGTTTATTTTTTGCTGAGAGTACATATTTGTAATTACAAAAGCGCCAAGCGGTGTTCCGCATGATATACCGAGAAGAATGCAATATAATACGGGTTTAGAACAGGCATCTTCGTATACATTTTGAAGAAGATATGATATAATCATAAAGGGAAATAGTGTGGGGACAATGGTGTTGAACCACAGCAGCAGTCCGTTTAGTGCACCGCCAAAAACTATGCCTGAATTTAAAAGCATAAGGATAAGGATTAATAGGATAAGCAGTTTTTTATACATTATATCGCCTATTTTAATTGAAGGGATTTATATAAAGTATGATTTTGGGAGGCAAATATGACAAGAAAGTTATCGCAGCTTGAGCCTGATAAGGTTTTTGAGTTTTTTGAAGATTTGTGTATGATTCCACATGGTTCGGGTAATACAACGGCAGTAAGTGACTACTGCGTCCAGTTCGCCCAAAAGCGTGGACTTAGATATATTAAGGATGAGCATAACAATGTTATCATCTATAAAGCTGCTTCTAATGGATATGAGGAGCATCCGGGCGTGATAATTCAGGGGCATCTTGATATGGTATGTGAGAAGGAGCCGTCAAGCAGCCATGATTTTGAAAGGGACGGACTTAATATCATTGTTGAAGACGGCTTTGTAAGGGCGGATAAAACAACCCTTGGCGGGGATGATGGAATTGCCGTTGCCTATGCACTTGCTGTTTTGGATGATGATACAATTGCACATCCTCCGATTGAGGCTGTATTTACAGTGGACGAGGAGGTAGGAATGCTTGGGGCTGATGCAATGGATATGTCGCAGCTTTCGGGAAAATATCTTCTTAACATTGATTCTGAGGAGGAGGGAGTTTTCCTTACAAGCTGTGCGGGCGGAATGAGGGCTGACATTTCGCTGCCCGTGGGGTATATTCCGGTGGATGAGGAAATGAATCAGTACAGAATAGAGCTCACAGGTTTTGAGGGCGGCCATTCAGGAACAGAGATAGATAAGTATCACGCAAATGCTCATATTGTATTCGGCCGTTTGCTTTTTGCACTTAATGCCAATGTCAGATACAGCATTGCAGGTATCACCGGCGGAACCAAGGATAATGCGATTGGAAGCCATGTTTGTGCAGATATTATGGCACATAAAGAGGATGAGGATATTCTCTTTGAAATTGCCGAAATTGTTAATAATGAGATATTAAGTGAATATCATGGCAGTGATGACAATATAAAAATAACCGTATCTAAGACTGATAAAACCTATGACAGGATGATTTCACTTAAGACCAGGGAAAAGCTTACATTTATCCTTGTAAATGCACCGGACGGGGTGGTGAAGATGTCAAAGGATATTAAGGGCATGGTTGAAACGTCACTCAACTGCGGAATGCTTAAGCTTACGGATAATGCTATTGAACTGGGCTATCTGATTAGAAGCTCAATTGAATCTGCAAAGCTTTTTATTTACCATAAGCTTGAATATATAGCGGATTTTCTCGGCTGTGAGATAAGCTACAGCGGTGAGTACCCGGGCTGGAATTTTAGACAGAACTCAGAGCTTCGCCGGATAATGACGCAGGTTTACAAGGAGCAGTATAAGAAGGAGCCCGTTGTTACGGCGATACATGCAGGATTGGAATGTGGCATTTTTGCAGATAAAATTGATGATGTTGATATTGTTTCCTTCGGACCGGATATATATGACATCCACACACCGAAGGAAAGGCTTGATATTGAATCAGTCAAAAGAGTCTGGAAATTTTTGCTTGAGGTACTAAAAAGATTATAAAAACATAAAATAAAATGTAGAAGTATTTGGGGTGAGTATATGTGCCAACTGTAATAAAGTATTTCTGCATTTTATTTTTTTGTGCAGTGATGACCTCTTATTGGAGCAGCAAAATTTTTAACTGTGAAATAACTAAAAAAACAGAAAGCATTTCATTCAATGATTCTGCATTGCGTGCAATGGATATGTCACAGCTTGATTTTGAAAATATAGATGAGAGTGTAAAAAAATACAGCCTTGATATTGAAGAACTTGTTCTTCTTTCGGTATGCAGCGGCTATGCCTTTAATGATAATATTTCATGGAATGAAAATGATATTATAAGGGCAAGAAATAAGTTGATAAAAAACAGTCCGGAATATTCTCTTATAAAAAATACGATAAAAAATATATTTTCGGATATGGTATATTTCCCCGTGGCAGCCTCGGTAGATAATTATCCGTTTGTTGAGTATGTCAACTCATGGAATTATGAAAGAACCTACGGCGGTCAAAGAGGGCATGAGGGCTGTGATATTATGGCTCAAAATAATATAAGGGATGTATATCCTGTTATCTCGTGCAGCAGCGGAACGGTTGAAAAAATGGGGTGGCTTGAAAAGGGAGGCTACCGTATAGGCATTAGAAGTGATAACGGAATTTATTATTACTATGCGCATCTGGCAGAATATGCCGACCTTAAAGAGGGGGACTACATATCAGCCGGTGAACTGCTGGGATTTATGGGTGATACGGGGTACAGCGATATTCCCGGTACTGTCGGAAATTTTGATGTGCACCTGCATTTCGGAATATATGTGAATGATTTGGAAGGAAACGAAATCAGCGTAAATCCGTATTATTTTTTACAAATTATTGATAATAAAGTTTTGTACTTTGATTATGGGTTGTGATATAATAAAAGGGGTGCAATCTAAAGCATTAATAGATATTGAGGGGGATTTATTATGGAGATACAGCTTTGGAAAGAGATACTAATGCCATATGAACTGGCTGTGGAAGAACTCACTCTGAAGTTTGAACATATTGTTAAGGAATATAAGGATGCCGGTCTTTATTCGCCTATTGAAGAGGTTACCGGCAGGGTCAAACAAATTTCAAGCATTTTGGAAAAGGCACAGAAAAAGGATATTGCGATAGAGGATATTGAGACTAAGCTTCAGGATATTGCAGGACTGCGTATTATCTGCCAGTTTGTTGAGGATATATATGATGTAGTCAATATAATCAAAAAGCGTGACGATATGAAGGTTATCGGTGAGAAGGATTATGTCCTGCATCACAAGGAAAGCGGATACAGAAGCTATCATGTTATTGTTGAGTATAAGGTGGAGACTATTAAGGGCCACAGGATAATTCCTGTCGAGATTCAGATAAGAACCATGGCTATGAATTTCTGGGCGACTATCGAACACTCACTTCAGTATAAGTATAGGCAGGGTATTCCAAAGCATATCAGAGAAAGGCTTAATGCCGCATCCGATGCAATCGTACGTCTTGACGAAGAGATGTCATCAATTCACGGTGAGATTATGGATGCGCAGAATTCGTACACGGTAAAGGCTAATATTGTCTCGGATATTCTTAATAACCTTCAAAGTCTGTACAAGGTTGCCAATAAGCGTGAGATTGTTAAGATTCAGGATGAATTTTACAGAATTTACAGAATAGGAGATCTTGACCAGCTCAATAAGTTCAATAAGGAGCTTGATATTATAGCGGAGGGCTACAGGGCGCAGGTCAGGTATTAGTTATATATGAATTTGCCGATTGACTACATAAATGAGATGACGGCTCTGCTTGGCAGGGATGAATATGAGGAATATTTAAAGAGCTTTAATGACAGCAGAATTTACGGACTTAGGGTTAATAATCTTAAGATAAGCACGGAGGATTTTCTTAAAATTTCTCCGTTTAAGCTAAAGCCCGTGCCGTGGATTGAAAATGGATTTTTTTATGACGAGTCAGAAAAGCCCGCAAAGCATCCATATTATTTTGCAGGACTTTATTATCTTCAGGAGCCGAGTGCAATGACACCTGCCAATTTACTTCCGGTAAATGAGGGAGATGTCGTGCTTGATATGTGTGCCGCACCGGGAGGAAAATCGACGGAGCTTGCTGCAAAGCTTAATAACACAGGGCTTTTGGTTTCCAATGACATTTCTGCATCGAGAGCCAAGGCATTGCTTAAGAACATTGAGCTTTTTGGCTCTAAAAATGTAATGGTGATAAATGAAGACACCAACAAGCTTGTGAAGCTCTATCCGGAATATTTCGATAAGGTGCTGATTGATGCGCCATGCTCGGGTGAGGGAATGTTCCGCAAGGATAATAAGCTTATAAAGGCATGGGAGAAGAATGGACCTAAGTTCTACGGACAGATTCAGCGTGAGATAATTTTAAACGGCGCGGATATGTTAAAACCGGGCGGATATATGATGTACTCAACCTGTACCTTTTCCACCTATGAGGATGAGGAAACGGTAAAGTTCCTTATTGAGAACAGACCGGATATGCAGGTGGTTCATGCTTCGGATTACGAAGGCTTTGCCCACGGCTTTATGGGCTTTGATGACAGCATCAGGATTTTTCCGCATAGGATGCCCGGAGAGGGTCATTTTCTTACACTTCTTAAGAAGAAAGAAGCTTCGAGGGAGATTTATTATCGTCCTGCTGAGTTTAAGAGCTGCAAATTGCCGGCAGAGCTTAAGGATTTCCTTAAGGGAATCTCATTTGATATTGATGAAAGCAGAATTGTTATGGCAGATACGAGAGCTTACCTTATGCCGGAGATTTATGGCGATTACAATCAGATACGCAAGGTACGCGCCGGACTTTTGCTGGGTGAGGTTCTCAAAAACAGGTTTGAGCCAAGTCAGGCGCTGGCAATGGCACTTAAAAGAAATGAATTTGATAATTGTCTCGAGCTTTCCTGTGATGATGTAAGAACTGTTAAGTATCTTAAAGGAGAGACGATTGATGTTGATGAGGATATAAAACCGGGCTGGGTTTTAGTGTGCGTTGACGGCTTTCCTCTTGGCTGGGGTAAGCTTTCAGGAACAACACTTAAAAATAAATACCATTCCGGCTGGAGATGGCAGTAATGGCAATATTTAGAATTGATAAATATCTTGCAGATATGTGCGGCAAAACCAGAAGCGAAGTGAAAGCAATCATTAAAATGGGCAGGGTATCCGTGGACGGTGTCATTGTTAAAGCACCTGACATTAAGATAAATACGCAGGTTAATGCTGTCTGCATGGACGGCATCCGTGTTTCATATGTGGACTTTGAATATTTTATGCTTAACAAGCCGAAGGGAGTTGTCTCCGCCACACAGGATAAAAAGGACAAAACTGTTCTCGAGCTGATTGATGAGCATATAAGAAATGACCTCTTTCCCGTGGGACGCCTTGATAAAGACACGGAGGGGCTCTTGCTTATTACAAATGACGGTATGATGGCACATAACCTGCTTTCGCCGAAAAAGCATGTAGACAAGGTGTATTATGTCGAGTGTGATGCGCATATAACGGATGAAATGATAAAAGGGTTTGAAACCGGAGTTGAGCTTGCAGACGGAACAATAACAAAGCCTGCACTTCTTAAGGTGCTTGACAGAAATTCAGAGGTTCCTCTGTGTCCGCTGCATCAAATACCCGATAGCTTTTCAAGGGCGAAAATAACCATTCATGAGGGCAAATTTCATCAGATTAAACGAATGTTTGAAGCTTTCGGAATGAATGTGGTTTATCTTAAAAGGTTATCCATGGGCAATCTCATCCTTGATGAGAATTTGCCCTGCGGCTCATACAGAAGGCTGTATGAGAATGAAATTGCAATGCTGAAGGAGTTAGTTTAGTGAAGTTAGTTTCTGATTATAAAGGGATGTTTAAGGATATCAAGGCAGTTATATTTGATATGGACGGAACTCTCATTGATTCCATGTTTATCTGGAGGGATATCGACCGTGAGTTTCTTGCAGCACGAGGGCTTTCCATGCCGTCGGACCTTCAGAAATGCATTGAGGGTATGAGCTTTCACGAAACTGCCTGCTTCTTTAAGGAGAAATTTAATCTTACAGAGGGACTTGACGCAATCAAAGAGATTTGGAATAATATGGCATATGAGAGGTATGCACATGGCATGAAGCTTAAGAAGGGAGCCGGTGAGGTTTTAAGGTTCTGTCAGGAGAATAATATAAGCTTAGGAATTGCTACGAGTAATTCAAGACAGCTTGCACAGGTTTGTCTTGAAAATATCGGCATTTTCAATTATTTTGACACTGTTGTGACAGGATGTGAGGTGTTGAACGGTAAGCCTAAACCGGATATTTATCTTAAGGCTGCGGAAAATCTCGGAGTTTTGCCTGCGGACTGCCTGGTTTTTGAAGATATTGTCATGGGCATTATGGCGGGGAAGAATGCAGGTATGCGGACCTGTGCAGTATATGATTTGTATTCGGTAAATATGGATGCTGCCAAGAGAGAGGCCGCAGATTACTATATAGACAATTATGAAGTTCTTTTTGAAAAGTAATTAAATTTACATTTGATAAAAAAGGGGTTGGTATTATGAAGAGAATGGGGAAAAAATTTATTTCGTATCTATTGGTTTTGGTTATGCTTTTGGGGATTGTTTCGGATTTTAATCCTCAAAGTCTGTCTGCAGCGACTACATCAGGAATTAATGTAGTGTGTAATTCACTCCAGATTGACGGAACAATGTACTCTGAGGGGGTTAATATTAACAGTAATTCAGAATTTACGCTGGATATTACATGGACTGCCAATAACGAAAACGGACAGCTTGGAGACAGAATTACGATTGATTTGCCAAGCTGCATAAACTTCGATGCCATTTCCGGTTATCCTGCATGGGATGATGCAGGTAATCAGGTCGGTATTTATTCTGTGGTAAATAGTGATGACGGCGATATTCTGGTACTGGATGTAACGAATACGGATGCCTTCAAAAGGTCCAATCTTAAAGGAACCTTTACAATAGCAGGTGTACTTGACAGCACAAAGGTAGAAATTGTTGACGGTACTACCTCCAAGTTGGAGTTGTTTGATAAGACTTATAGTGTAAAGATTAAACCTCAGGAGGATAGTAATTCTGTATCCATACATAAAAGCACAACAGGCTCATATGATTCCGAAAAAGGACAGCAGTTTACAATTACGCTTACATCAACCGGAGTTAATTCCGGTCTTAGCATAACAGATATCTTTGATACGAGTGCACTTGAATTAAATGGTGATGTTGTATGCACTGCATCGGATGGTAAGGCTGTTAACGGTACAATCAGTACGAACGACAACGGCTTTGTCTATAATTTTCCTTCAGGCTATAAAACCTCCAACGGTTCAACCTATACGCTGACCTATTATCTTAAGGTGACGCAGGAGGGGTATAAGAATCATGCAGGCGACTGGGAGTCCAACAGAGCTGTATTAAATACTGATACGGAAAGCAAAAAAACATCGGACGCTTATGTTCAGATTAACAAGACCTGGATTGCCAAAACAGGTGTGATAAGCGGAGAGAATGTGAACTGGACAATTAAAATCAACCAGGGCGACTCTGTCGATATCGCAGGTGCAAGCTTTAGCGATATTTTACCGGATGATTTTACGCTTAATTCAGATGTTGTTATTTCAGGCTCTGACGGAAGCAGGTATGTTATTTCAGCCTCTGATGTAAGCAGCTCAAATATAAAATATGTTTTTCCTGATGATTCTGATGCTGTATATACCATTACTTATTCCACCAAGGTGAATCTTGATAAAATCGGAACAAACGGAAGCTTTAATGATATTACAGGTTCTGATACCGAAAAGAATACAGCTTCAATAAATATCCCGGGGTATGGTGAATATACCTCGTCCTATGGTGTCCATGTTCCGGGCACCGGAGATATACTTTCCAAAAGCTATACCGGTTACAGATACGAGGACGGTAAGGGATATATTACATGGCAGAGTGTAATTACCCTGCCGGAGGATAATGATTTCACATCAATTGTTTATACGGACAAGGTTGACGGATATTGGGCGAATCATTCACTGGTTGACGGCACTATCAGAGTCAATTATATTAACGGAGGCAATACAACCCCGGTGACGGATTATACACTGTCCAATGTATCAACCGGCGGATATACCATTGACTTTAAGAATTACTTTAAGGGCAAGACAGGAAGTGTGGTTATTACCTATGATACAGTAATTGACACAACAATGGTAAGCCTTGGCTCCACTATATGGCCGTCCAACAGTGCCACGGTTAATGTGAACGGTTCAACCCAGACTAAGAGCGCAACATATACATATACCAATTACCCTGCCATAAACAAGGGCTTTATCTCAAAAAATTCAGATAATACTGAATTTACATGGTATTTTGAAATCAATCTTGATAATGTGTCCGTATCAAATCCGGTATATATTACGGAAAATCTGCCTGAAAATATGGTGCTTGACACCACATCATTAAAGGCTGTATACGGCATATATGAGCAAACCGGCTCAGCGGAGGGTATATCCGTCGAGGCGGTCGATACCGTAAATAACACCGTAAGAATTAAGGTTGATACAGAAAAAGCACTCAAGGAGTACAGTTGGTACGGCAATAAAATATGTATTGTATATACCACTAAAATAGATGATTATGCTGAATTTATAAAGGACAGTGCAAATGGAAAAAGCTATACCAATGAAGTTGTAATTCAGGATAAAAACGGAAATGAGATAGGTAAATCCTCAACAACCATTGACGGTATTGCACCGGTTGCTACGGATTTTCTGTCCAAGAATTTTAAGTATGATATTTATACTGCACCTTATATTGAGTATGAGGTAAATGTTAATACGGACGCCGTTCAGATGCTTGACGGAAAAACGCAGCTTGAGCTTGAGGACCAGCTTGGAACAGCGATTACCTTTGTACCGGGCTCACTTGTGGTTTATACGGATTCCTCAAGAGAAAATCCGATGGACACATCCCTGTACAGCTATACCTACAATACATCTACAAGACTACTCAAAATGCAGATTCCGGATTCTACAGCCTGCTATATATCTTACAAGGCTAAGATATTACTCCCTGTCGGAACAGAACTTACAGGGGATTTAGCAAGTAACACTGTTAAATTATCCGGTTCACTTGATAATACTCTTGAACAGACAACTACAATAGACGGTGTTGTACTTAAGGGTTCGGCTTTGGTTACCTCAGAGCTTGGCAGCTTTAGATTATATAAGCATGAAACGGGGGATGAGAATGCTCCGGTTGCAGGTGCTGCATATACCGCCCAAATAAAGTACGCTTATAATGTTGCAACAAAGACGGTTTACGAAGCAACGGACGATACAATAAAAAATTATCTCACAGAATACGGCGGCAATTATGTACCTGACAGACAGTATGTAACGGGCTCGGATGGCACGGTGGGTATTTCAGACATTTATTATGATTTTCTCTATGAAATAAAAGAGGTCAGTGCACCAAACGGATACCAGCTTAATCCTAACCCCGTGTATTACTACATTAAGGGTGATGACAATGCAGATTATAGCAGTCTTGCAGCCTTGGGCATTGAGGCACATGAAGTTACTGAAGGTGACTTTATTTATATAAATGACAGCAAAATTGACTCAACCAGGAAAAAAATTTATATAAACAAATTAATTTCCGGCACAACAAATGTGCTAGCAGGTGCCGAGCTTAAGCTGACATATACTGACGCAGGCGTTGAAAAGACATTTGCAAGCTGGACATCAACGAATGAAGCCAAGGAATTTGTTATTGCAAAGGATTCTGACACGGATACAGCCGGGTGTTTAATACCGGACGTTGAATACACGCTTACGGAAACATCTGCACCAAGGGGATATGCAGTTGCAAATCCGATAAGCTTCAAGGTGTCCTCGGCAGGGGAGATTACTATTACTTCAGGCGAAGGTACTCTTAATGATGATAAAACCGTCCTTAGCATGAGTGACGATATGGCAGTATATATCGCCAAGATTGATGCGGACACATCCAACTATGTGACAGGCGCTGAGCTTGAACTGACATATACTGACGCAGATGGTGAAAAGACACTTGCAAGCTGGACCACATCAGCTTCGGACAAAGCGTTTGCGGTATCGGCTTCGGATAAGCAGAAGGAAGACGGCAAGCTTTGTGTGGGTATAGAGTATACCTTAAAAGAGAGTAAAGTACCGGAACATTACAGCAAGGCAGAGGATATTAAATTTACAATCGGCAGCAACGGAAAAATTAAATTGTCGGGCGGTGCTTCGTCAGGTATTGTTTCGACCGATGGACTCACGCTTACAATGACCGACAAAGCGATAGGTGATATTGAAATAACCAAGGTTATTAATGCAAATGGAAATAAGCTACTTGCAGGTGCAGAATTTACGTTATATGCAAAGGATGACACTGAACATAAAAATCGCATTGCCCAAGATACAACAGACTCTAACGGCAAATTAACCTTTAAAAACATACCTTACGGAGAGTATGTGATTGTTGAAACAAATGTCCCTGAAGGGTATCTGTCTGTTACTGAGGCAACAAATGTTGTTGTTAATGATACTGTGGTAACAAAACAGATTTCCAACACCAAAGCACCGGTAGAAAAGGCTGATTTAACGGTGATTAAATTAGGTGATTCAACAAATGCAGTTAGGCTTTTAGGTGCGGTGTTTACCTTGACTAACGCAGCAGGGACAGATGATTATTATGCGACAGCTACCACGGGTGCAAACGGTGAGGTAACATTCAGCAATGTACCATTTGGCACATATGTATTAACCGAGACTACTCCTCCGACAGGGTACAGTAGCGTACCGGATTCGATAACAGTAAAGCCTGCCACTGCGAAATTAACCACTGATAAAGAAGCGGTTGAGATTACACTTAGTGGAAATACAGTTAAAGAATCCGCTGAGGGTACATATAGTGTTACTGTCACGTATGTAGATTCCGAGCTTACAGGTTCATTAAGTTTTAAAAAAGTCAATGACTTGCGTATGGCATTGAAGGACGCTGGTTTTGAACTTTATGATGAAAATGGTACCAAAGTAGGCAAAACAGAATATTCGGACGAAAACGGCGTAGTTGAATTTACCGGCTTAAAATACGGTAAATATTACCTTAAAGAATCAGACGCACCTTCATACCATGAAATTACATATACAGGGCAGGTTGTATACATTGATTCTAAGAGTAAAGATCTCGGTACTATTGAAGATAAACAGTACAGTTTTTCCATTGGTAAGATTGCTAAGGATATGGCTGGCAGTACTCCACAGCAGCAAATTGTAGGTGCAACGTATGAAATATACAGTAGTAATGATGTTAGTAAGGCATTAATTACATTTACAACAGAAAGCACTCCAAAGGTTATCCGACTCGGTACAGGCAAAGATGAATTGATAGAGGGAAATTACATTTTAAGGGAAACTAATGCACCATCAGGATACGCTTTGGGCGAAGATATTAAGTTTAGCGTGGACGATAAGGGTAAAGTAACAACAGCTTCGTCCGATGCATTTACATCATCGGACGGACTTTCACTTACAGTTCTTGAAAACAGGACCGGAACATTGAAAATATATAAGCGTGATGCTGCTGGAGACCATATCCCGTTGGATGGTGTAGAATTTATTCTCACGGATACAGAAGGCAAACCATATACAGGGGATAATGATAAAGGTCTTTATACAACCCAAAATGGTGGCTTGATTCAAATTGATAATTTACCATATGGCGAATATATACTGTCCGAACAAGAACCAAAAGACCCAAATAATGAGTATAGAATTATTCAGAAATATACCTCTGTTCACTTGGAAGAGACCGAAAAGACTATAACTATATATAATATAAAACCATACGAGTCAAGTGGTGAAATTACATTTTATAAGAAAAGTGCAGACAATAATAAGATTACTCTCGAGGGTGCAATGTTTAAATTGTATGATAAAGATAATAATCTTATTATGACGGCTTCCTCTGACGCTATAGGCGAAGTAGTAATGAAAAATATTCCGTATGGAACCTACAAATTATACGAGGTTGATGCTCCTGTTAATTATAAAATTAGTGAAGCTCTGAAAGAAGATGGTGAGGGTGTTACAGTTATATTGGATGCATCCGGTGCTGAATTTAGTTGGGGTGAAAAAACAGATTCAGGGATTGTGTTCACAAACGAGGAAAAGAAAGGCAGTCTTCTTGTAACTAAGACTGATGAAAACGGCAATTTGCTTGAAGGTGCTACATTTGAATTATATGAATATACGGTTTCGGCAGATGGTAAGAGCGAAAGAAAAAAAGTAGACACCGAACAAACAACCGACGAGAACGGAAAGGCTGTTTTTGAAAATCTTTCCTTCGGTACATATGTATTGGTTGAAACAGCAGCCCCTGATTATTATTCAATAAATGATGCTCAAAAGGAAACAGTGATTACCATTAATAAGGAAGATTCCGTGAATAACGGTGAAATCACGTATGCTGCAGAATGTACTATCACGAATTCTGCTATTTATGTTTCCTTTGCAAAGCAAAGTGCACTGGATAATTCTGCTTTAGCAGGTGCAAGACTTCAGATTATAAAGAAGTCTGATTCAGCAGAAGATGATGTGATTGTAGCTGACTGGGTATCGTCGGACACTTCTGATTTTAAGCTGCAGCTTGTGAACGAAGAGGTTATGAAAAAGGCGATTGAGGACAAAGAGAATAATAAAATTGCACCGGGTACATATTATCTGCATGAGGTATACGCACCTAAGGAATATTTTACAGCGGATGATATAGAATTTAAGATTGATAAGAATGGTATAATCACAAGTTCCGGTACATTATCCGCTGATAGCAGAACGCTTATCATGAGGGATGAACCAAAGGGACAGATTATACTTACCAAGGCAGATGCAACGGACAAAACTCTTTTACTTCAGGCAACCTTTGAACTTACAAAGGTTGGTGACACCTCGTTTAAGACTGTTGAGGGAACAACCCATCCTGACGGTAGTTTTCAGTTTACTGACCTTCCTTATGGCGTTTATTCATTACAGGAGACGGTTAAACCGGACGGATATCAGATTATCACAGAAAATATAATTGTCGAGGTAAATAAATCAACAGTCACTACGGTTGGTAATTACGGCAATAACTGTGTGCCTGTCACGGTAACTAATATTCAGGAGGATAAGCTGGGAAATATTGAGCTTACAAAGTCAGACAGCCAAAGCGATGATGTCCTTGAAGGTGCGGAATTTGAATTGATAAACAGCCTCGGGAAAACTGTTGCGTCAGCAACTACTAATGCTGAAGGCAAGATTACATTTACAAACATTCCTTATGGAACATATACTATTAAAGAAACAAAGGCACCTGAAAATTATGGCATTGATGAACCAACAGGAATACAGGTGAAGTTAAGTGACGATAATACGGATATTAAAGATGTAGATGGGAAGAAATATCTCTATGTCACAGCTACGGACACATTGCTGACAGGCAGCATTACGATAACTAAAACTTCACCTTTTGGCGACAAGCTGCTTAGCGGAGCGAACTTTACACTTTATGATTCTCAGGGAAATAAAGTTGGTGAAAAGGAGACGGGAAAAGATGGTACATGTACATTTGAAAATCTTGTTTATGGAACTTATACAATAAAGGAAACGCAGGCACCACAGGATTATATTCTTTCACCTGAAACAAGGGAGATTGTTCTGGAATCCGAAAGCGCAGGAATTGAGATTACCAATGAAATCAAGCAGGGCAATCTGATTATTACAAAGCTGGATAGGAGTGATGATTCAAAGCAGCTTTCGGGGGCTACCTATGTACTGTATGGTGAGGACAAACAAACAACTGTGGCATCCGGCACTACCGGTTCTGACGGCACATATACCTTTAAGAATATTCCTTACGGCAAATATTTTCTCAAGGAAACAAAGGCTCCTCTCGGTTATGAGGTGGACAACGATTATATAGATGTAACTATAAATTCTGAAACGGTTACTGTTGCATCGGATATAGCCAGTATGGCAAAGGAGGTGTCCGATGAGCTTAGTAAGGGTAAGATTACGCTTACTAAGAAGGATATGGATAATACCTCTAAAGTTCTTGAAGGTGCAAAGTTTAAATTATATGACATTACAGGTAACCAGATAAAGAGTGGTAAAACTGATGGTTTATGGATTACTGATGAAAACGGAACGATTACAATAGACGGACTTGTATATGGTACCTATCTGCTTAAGGAGACACAGGCACCTGAGGGCTATCTTATTGTTACCGACGATACACAGACGGTTCTTGTTAATGGTGCCGAAACGTCAGTGACAGTTTATAATAAAAACTCAAATCTGCCACCTGCTAAGACCATCTATATAAGCAAGAAGGCGGTGGGCGGTACTGATGAGCTTTCAGGAGCTGTATTTAAGATTACTGATGCATCAAATAATGAGCTTATACAGTGGGAAAGCACCTCTACACCGGAATTTATACTAGTTGGCGATAACGCACAAGGCACACTTAAATATGATACTGAGTATACACTTACCGAAACGGCTGCACCGGATGGATATGAGCTGGCAGAGCCGGTTGTATTTAAGATTAATGAAAACGGCAAGATTGAAATCATTAACGGAACCGCTGAACTTTCCGGAGAGAATTTGGATACTCTCACTGTAAGGGATGAGCCTTCGACAACAACGGTTACTACCACTACCACAAGAATGTCCGTCAATATAGGCGTAAGTAAGCGGGCAATGGGGCAAAAGAGTGAGCTCTCAGGAGCAGCTTTGAAGATTACCGATACTGACGGTAACGAAGCTGTGTTCTGGATAAGCGGCTCTGCAAAGTCAATTGCAGTTGGTGATGCTGATGAATATCCGCTTAAGTTTAATACCGAATATATCCTGATTGAAACAGAAGCTCCTAACGGATACAAGATTGCAGCTCCGATTCATTTCACGATAAATGAAGAAGGGGTTATCAGCCTGCTTTCAACTGCCGGAGAGCTTGATAATGACGGTTCAACCCTTGTAATGATTGACGTACCGTCAACCGTGGTTGACACAGGCGACCACGCGCCTCTGCTGATTTTAGGAATACTTTTGGCTGTTTCACTTATAGTTATGATTGTGATGATAGTTGTAAATAAAAAGAAATCAAAGGAAGATGATGATGAGGACGAATAATGGCTTTTTTACCTATTAATAAATCGGATATGAAGGACAGGGGATGGGACAGATGCGATTTTGTATATGTAACAGGCGATGCGTATGTGGACCATCCATCCTTTGGAAGTGCGATTATAAGCAGAACACTGGAGGCATTCGGATATAAGGTCGGTATCATTGCACAGCCTGACTGGAGGGATAAAAACAGTATATCCATTCTGGGAAAACCAAGATTGGGCTTTCTTGTGTCGGCAGGCAATATGGATTCAATGGTAAACCATTACACGGTTGCACATAAGAGAAGACATCAGGATGCCTATTCACCGGGAGGTCAATTTGGTTTAAGACCGGATTATGCCACAATAGTATATTGCAATCTGATTAAGCAGACCTATAAGGATGTTCCGATAATTATCGGTGGAATCGAAGCGAGCCTTCGAAGGCTGGGACATTATGATTATTGGTCGGATAAGGTAAAACATTCCGTACTTATAGACAGCGGCGCAGACCTTCTGTCCTATGGTATGGGCGAACATTCAATTGTTGAGATAGCGGATGTGCTTGATAGTGGAATTTCGGTTTCTGACATAACATATATACGTGGAACCGTGTATAAAGCTAAGACCTTGGATAATGTGTATGACTACATAGAGCTGCCGGATTTTGACACGATTGCTTCCGATAAGACAGCCTTTGCACAAAGCTTTCTGACTCAATACAGGAATACGGATGCAATTCTTGCAAAAACATTGGTCGAAAAATACAAAGAAAAGCTTTATGTAGTTCAAAACCCGCCTGCAATGCCGCTTACAACACAGGAAATGGATAGAATTTACAGTTTTCCGTATATGAGGGATTACCATCCGGTTTATAAAAATGCAGGCGGTATTCCGGCATTAAGTGAGATTAAATTTTCACTTACAAGCAGCCGCGGCTGTTTTGGTGGCTGCAGCTTCTGCGCGATTACATTCCATGAGGGCAGGGTGGTTCAGGTAAGAAGTCATGAGTCGATTATTGAGGAAGCGTCTGAAATGACCGAAGATGCGGATTTCAAGGGCTATATACATGACGTGGGAGGGCCGACAGCAAATTTCAGACATCCCTCATGTACCAAACAGTTAAGCAAAGGCACATGCCAGCACAGACAATGTTTATTTCCAAATGTCTGTCCCAATATGACGGTCTCACATAAAGATTATGTGGAGCTTCTTCGCAAGCTTCGCAAATTACCGAAAGTTAAAAAAGTCTTCATTCGTTCAGGTATCAGATTTGATTACTGTATGGCTGATAATGATGATACCTTTATGCGTGAATTATGCGAACATCATATAAGCGGACAGCTTCGGACGGCTCCTGAGCATGTAAGCGATGTAGTGCTTGACATTATGGGAAAGCCACACAGAGAGGTTTATGATTCCTTTTTGAAGCGCTATGAAAGGATAAATAAGAGTACCGGAAAGGAGCAGTACGCCATTCCGTACCTTATGTCTTCACATCCGGGTTCTACGCTTAAGGAAGCAATTGAACTTGCCGAATATGTCAGGGATATAGGATATATGCCTGAACAGGTACAGGATTTTTATCCGACCCCCGGAACAATTTCAACCTGCATTTATTATACCGGAATTGACCCGAGAACCATGAAAAAGGTATATGTTCCGAAAAGCTACAAGGAAAAAGCAATGCAGAGAGCTTTAATTCAATATAGGAAACCCGAGAATTACGAGCTTGTAAAGGAAGCGTTAATCAAGGCAGGAAGAATGGATTTAATAGGCTTTGACAAAAAATGCCTGATTCCTCCGAGACCTTACGGCAAGGTATATAAAAATAATCAAATAAAACAAAAAGGCGGCAAAGCAAAAAAATGAGTATTGCAATAATAACCGGAGCTTCATCAGGAATGGGAGCTGAATTTGCCAGACAGATACCTTATTTTTATTCATGCATTGATGAAATATGGCTTCTGGCAAGAAGAACGGACAGACTTGAAAAGACGGCGGAACGAATTAAAACAGCAGGTCTGTGCCATAATGTTAAATGCATTGAAATCGACATATGTGATATTAAACAGCTGGAGGATTTCAGCCAAAAGCTTTCACAGGCAAAACCAAAGGTAAGATTTTTGGTGAATTGTGCAGGGCGGGGACGTGTCGGTGATTTCGCCGATATGGACGGCAGCGAGAGCGATGATATGATTGAGCTAAATTGTCTGGCACTGACAAGAATCACACGTATGGTGATACCGTATATGATTAAAAAATCCCACATTATTAATCTTGCATCGGCGGCTGCTTTTATACCGGAGCCGGGCTTTAATGTGTATTCAGCATCAAAGGCGTTCGTTCACAGATTTTCGCGTGCACTTGATGTAGAGCTCAAAAAGAAAAATATCTCTGTAACAAGTGTATGTCCGGGACCGGTAAGGACAGAATTCTTCGATATAGCTGATCCTGACGGGGAACTTAAAATCATTAAAAAATTATTTATGGCAGACCCTGTAAAGGTGGTTACGAAAGCTATTAATGATGCTGCGTTAAATAAAAAGGTGTCGATTTACGGTTTTACGTTTAAAATTTTATATTTTGCCGTAAAAATTATACCTGAATGTATAATTATGCGCTTTATCTATTGATTATTTAGCCTGTCTTTTGGTATAATATATTGGCTAATGAGGAATTTATGGATAAAGGTGAGATTAATTGAAAGCAGTTGAAAAAGGTTCGTATGGATATATTGAAGCAAGAAAAAAGTCACAGATCATAAAATCAGGAATTTTCTTTGCAATCGTTGCTGCCATATACTATACAGGAATTATTGCAACCGGTACCAGAAATAATATCTGCACTGTTATAGCAATACTCGGTGTTTTGCCGGCTGCCAAATTTCTTGTTTCGTATCTGGTAATCTGTAAATTCAAAACGCCTTCAAAGGATAAGCAAGACGAGCTTGCCCGGATAAACGGAGCTTTTGTGCTGTATTCTGACTGTGCAATGAGCTGTAAGGACAAAATAATCTACGCGGAATTTGCTGCTGTTACGGACAATGTGATATATTGTTATACTGATAACCGTAAATTTGATGCTGCCTACTTTGAAAGGGAGGTCGCTGAATTTATAAAATCCTGCGGAGATACGGTACAGGTAAAGCTTTTTGTCGATTTTGCCGGCTTTTCCCAAAGGCTGAATGCATTAAAGAATGTTGAGTTTAAACAAAATAAAATGGAAAGAGTAGCACAGGATTTTAAAATCCTGCTTTTATAGCATGAAGGAAATTGTTATTTCGGCAAATCAGGCAATGCAGCGTTTTGATAAATTTTTAAAACGGTATTTTAATGAGGCAGACCATGGATTTGTCTATAAAATGCTAAGAAAAAAGAATATAACCTTAAATAATGCCAGGGCCTGTGGCAGAGAAATGCTCTGTGAGGGCGATACTGTTAAATTCTTCCTGTCCGAGGATACAATTACAAAGCTTCACAGTGAGAATAAAGAGAGTCATAATTACAGCAGGAAGCCGGAAAGCAGGATGTCTTATAAATTAGATATTATTTATGAAGATGAAGACATTATTCTGGCTAATAAGCCCGTAGGTCTGCTGTCGCAGAAAAGCACTCCGACGGATTATTCAATAAATGAAATGCTTATTGATTATGTTGTTGATAAGGGATATCTTAAAGAGAAGGATTTTAATGATTTTAAACCTTCCGTCTGCAACAGGCTGGACCGCAACACCTCCGGAATAATAGCCTTCGGAAAATCAAGGCCGGGTACAAGGCTCCTTACTGACGGCTTTCGCGACAGGAGCATTTCCAAATATTACATATGCGTGGTAAAGGGTGTAATAGAAAAAAGACAGGTCATTGACGGCTACCTTAAAAAGAATGAAAAAACCAATACTGTAACTGTCAGCACCACACAGCAGGGCTTACAGGAGCATATAGTTACGGAATATATTCCGTATTGCAATAATGGGAGCTACACGCTTCTTAAGATTAAGCTTCATACCGGCAAAACGCATCAAATCAGGGCGCACCTTGCATCCGCAGGCCATCCGTTGATAGGTGATTGCAAATACGGAGATAAAGCTGTAAATGATTATTTTAAGCGCAGTTATAATTTAAAAAGCCAGCTGCTTCATGCATTTGAGATAAATATTAAACCTAAGGGTATTGCTGTATATGCAGATATACCGCAGCTATTCCAAAAAATCCTGAAGGAAGAGAAATTATGGGAACCTGGAAGACAAGGGGACTTAGAGGCTCTACATTAGAAGAGCTGATTAATATGAGCAATGACAAATACAAGTCCGCCGGACTTGCACTTATACAGAAGATACCTACTCCTATAAAACCCATCAATATGAACAAGGAAACAGGTCAGATTACGCTTGCCTATTTTGACCAGAGGAGTACTGTTGATTACATTGGTGCGGTACAGGGAATTCCGGTATGCTTTGATGCAAAGGAGTGCCATACGTCAACCTTTCCGCTGCATAATATTCATGAACATCAGGTTGAATTTATGCAGGAATTTGAAAAGCAGGGTGGCATTTCATTTATAATAATATATTATACAGGGAAGGACGAGATGTATTATATTCCTTTTTCTGATATAATGAAATTCTGGAACAGGGCCCGTGAGGGAGGACGCAAGAGCTTTACATATGATGAGGTTGATAAGGATTTTGTAATCAGGTCCCATAGTGGTATAATGGTGCATTATCTGGAAGCAATTCAAAAAGATCTTAAAAACAGAGATTAAGTACATATGGATTAAATGTAAAGGAGCGAACTATGCAGACAGAGATACTCAATAGTAAAAATATAATACACAGCAGATGTATAATTGACGCCGATTACTGTGTAATAAGTGCTGATGAGGAATTTTACCGTTTTATAGGTCCTACGATAAGGGTATTATCAGATGCAATCCATCAGGTTGATATGGATGATTTTCTTTATGTTGCAGAGCGTCTTGAGCCATTCAAGGACAAGAGTATGATTCTTAGGATTAAGAGATTTGACAATACCTTCAGATGGTGCCTTGTTACGTTAAGCAAGGATAATGACAGTAGTGTTAATCACATTGATATCGGTATTTCTGACATTATTAATCTCGATAATCATTATATGGCGCTCACCAAGGTGTTTGATACCAAGAAAAAGCGTTATGATTACAACAGCCTTACATCAAGTGATGAGGTGCTTGAGCTTGCCAGAACCGAAATTGATGAGATTGGAGAGAATCAGATTCATTTGATTTTGGTGCAGCTTGAGGGATATAATGAGATACTTGAGCACTGTGGCTCTAAAATGACAAATGATATTATGACTGATATTACAACGGAATTAATCGAATATGTCGGCGGGCGCGGAGTTGTTTCAAAATACGGTGATTCAGGCTTTTTACTTATGCTTCGCAACCTTGGAAACGAGAGCAATGTCCGTTCATTTATTGAGTCCTCGAGGACAAGAATCAGATGGATGTTTGCAAGCAGGGAGGATGCCCTCAATATTGATTTTACTATTGCAACTGCCGAAAAGCCGCGTAATGGCGTGCATTATGATGCCATTGTAAAGAAATTATTTAAAGCGTTTGAGATTGCCAAGGCAAAGGGCGGTCACAGATATATTATCTACAAAGAAGAACTGCATGGCGAAATATAATTAGCCATATAACCATATTTAGGAGAATAAAATGAATACATTATTACATACACCGGAGGGTGTCCGTGATATCTACAATGGGGATTGTGCCAAAAAATTATACATAGAGGACAAGCTGCACACAACTATCAGGTCCTTTGGATACAGTGATATAGAAGCTCCTTCCTTTGAATTCTTTGATATTTTTAATAAAGAGAGGGGCAGTGTTGCATCAAAGGAAATGTATAAATTTTTTGACCGGGAGGGTAACACTCTCGTACTAAGACCTGATATGACACCACAGATTGCGAGAATCGCTGCAAAGTATTTTGGCAGACAGGAGGCTCCTATAAAGCTTTGCTACCGTGGCAGGAAGTTTGTAAACGGTTCAAGCTATCAGGGCAGACTTAAGGAAACAACGGACATTGGTGCTGAGCTTATCGGAGATGCATCGATTGACAGTGATGCAGAAGTGATTGTTATGGTTGTTGAATCGCTCCTTGCGTGCGGACTTAAGGATTTTCAGGTGGAAATTGGCCATATTGATTATTTTAAGGGGCTTTCTAAAGAGGCCGGTCTTTCTGACGAGGCTGAGGCAGAGCTGCTTGAAATGATTAATAATAAGAATTACTTCGGTCTTGAAGAAATAATTAAAGAATCAAATGTTTCACCGGAGATTGCCGGAGCATTGCTCAGAGTTCCGCAGCTGTTCGGTTCGATAGATATTCTGGATGAGGCAGCGTCCCTTACCAATAATACCTCTGCAAAGGAGGCAGTTGAGCATTTAAGAAAGCTTTATGAAGTATTAAAGCTTCATGGCGTTGAAAAATACGTTACGTTTGATTTGGGTATGCTTGATAAGCTCCGCTACTATACCGGCATTGTTTTTCAGGCATTTACATATGGAACAGGTGAGTATATTGCAAGCGGCGGAAGATACGATAACCTCATCGGTCAGTTTGGTACTGCAAAGCCGTCAATAGGTTTTTCAATTACCGTGGATTATCTTCTTATCGCTCTTGACAGGCAGAAAATAGCCTTGGATATTGATGATAAGAAGTCCTTTATGGTTTTGTTTACTCCCGAGTGCAGAGAAAATGCAATTAAGCTTGCTAAGCGCTATCGAACAGAGGATGTAAATGTCAACCTGATATTAAAGGATGCGTCAAAAGATGATGCTTTTTATGTTGATTACGCCAAAAATAATTCAATAAATACCGTGATTAAAATATATAATGATGCCGAGTTTGAAGTCATACAGACAGCAACAGGCAGCATCACCAGGGAAAAGTTACCGCATATGTCGGAATAAGCGTGGATATGGAGAAAAAATGAGATATATAACATTTGCATTGGCAAAAGGACGTCTGGCTACAAAATCACTGGAAATGTTTGAGAAAATCGGCATTACATGTGATGAGCTGAAGGATGAGAAAACAAGAAAGCTGATTTTTGAAAACAAGGAGCTGGGATATAGATTTTTTCTTGCAAAGCCCAGTGATGTACCTACATATGTTGAATATGGTGCGGCTGATATAGGTATTGTCGGAAAGGATACGATACTTGAAGCCGGAAGAAATCTTTATGAAGTATATGACTTAGGTATCGGCAAGTGCAGAATGTGTGTGTGCGGTCCTGCATCGGCAAAGGAATACCTTGAAAGCCATGAACTCATAAGAGTTGCCACTAAGTACCCTAATATTGCAAAGGACTATTTCTACAATAAAAAACATCAGACCGTTGAGATAATCAAATTAAACGGCTCGATTGAGCTTGCACCGATTGTCGGTCTTTCCGAAGTTATTGTTGATATTGTTGAGACGGGTGCAACACTCAGGGAAAACGGACTTGAGGTTTTGGAGGAGGTGTGTCCTCTTTCGGCACGTATGGTTGTCAACCAGGTCAGTATGAAAATGGAAAATGAACGCATTAATAAGATAATTAATGATTTGCGTATACTTCTTGGAGGAAATTAATATGAGAATTGTTAAGTTAACGGCACAGACAAAACAAAATATATTGGAAAAGCTTTTAAAGAGAAGCCCGAGCAGCTACGGACAATACGAAGCAACTGTAAATGAGATTCTTGATAATGTCAAGACAAACGGTGACAAAGCGGTTTTTGACTATACCGAGAAATTCGACAAAGCCCACATTGATGCCTCCAATGTTGTTGTAACTGAGGAAGAAATTAAAGAAGCGTATGAGCTGGTTGACGATAATCTTTTGAGCGTTATCAGAAAGGCTCTTGTAAACATTCGAGATTACCATGTAAAACAGAAGCAGTACAGCTGGTTTGATTCAAGCGAGAAGGGTATTATTCTCGGTCAGAAGGTCACTCCGATAGAAAAGGTCGGTGTATATGTACCGGGAGGTAAGGCAGTATATCCTTCCTCCGTACTTATGAATATAGTGCCTGCCAAGGTTGCCGGAGTGTCACGTATTATTATGACTACACCTCCGTCTGCGGACGGTAAGGTTTATCCTTCCACACTTGTTGCCGCAAAGGAGGCAGGTGTCGATGTGATTTATAAAGCAGGCGGAGCTCAGGCAATAGCAGCCCTCGCCTATGGCACGGAAAGTATTCCTAAGGTGGATAAGATAGTAGGACCAGGCAATATATTTGTTGCACTTGCAAAGAGGGCAGTTTACGGACATGTAAGTATTGATTCGGTTGCAGGTCCAAGTGAGATTATGATTCTTGCGGATGAGACTGCCAATCCTCGTTTTGTTGCAGCGGATCTTCTCTCGCAGGCAGAACATGATGAGATGGCTTCGGCTATACTCGTAACTACAAGTATGGAGCTTGCACAGAAGGTTTCAGATGAGGTGGAGGGCTTTGTAAAGGTATTGTCACGTCAGGAAATCATCCAGAAGTCACTTGACAATTATGGATATATCCTTGTTGCAGAAAATATGGAGGAGGCAATTGAGACCGTTAACGAGATTGCATCAGAGCACCTTGAGCTTGTGACAAAGGACCCGTTCAATGTAATGACAAAGATTCGCAATGCCGGTGCTATTTTCTTGGGCGAATACAGTTCAGAGCCGCTTGGAGATTATTTTGCAGGCCCTAATCATGTACTGCCTACAAACGGTACCGCAAAGTTCTTTTCAGCGCTCAGTGTTGATGATTTTATTAAAAAATCAAGTATTATCTGCTATTCAAAAGAGGCGCTGGAGGAAATACATACCAATATTGAGGATTTCGCAAACGCTGAAAAGCTTACGGCGCATGCAAATTCAATACATGTGAGATTTGAATAATTATACCTGAAAGGATTAATGCTATGGGAGAGCGTAAGGCAGTTATAAGCCGTAAAACAAACGAGACGGATATTTATGTGTCATTAAATATAGATGGCACGGGTAAAGCAAAAATTGATACTGGCATTGGTTTTTTTGATCATATGCTTAACAGCTTTGCCAGACATGGATTTTTTGACCTTGAGGTTAAGGTTACGGGAGATCTTTACGTTGACTGCCACCATACCATTGAAGATACCGGTATTGTTATCGGAACTGCAATTAAGGAGGCTTTGGGCGATAAAAAGTCAATAAAAAGATATGGCTCAATGCTGCTTCCTATGGACGAAACACTTATTATGTGTGCGATTGATTTGTCAGGAAGACCATTTCTTGTGTTTGATGCCGAATTTTCAACTGACAGGGTTGGGTATTTTGACACTGAAATGGTAAGGGAATTTTTTTACGCAGTATCATATGCATGCGGAATGAATTTACACATTAAAAAGCTTGAGGGCATAAACAATCATCACATAATAGAAGGAATTTTTAAGGCATTTGCTAAGGCTCTGGATGAGGCAACGATGCTTGATGCAAGGATTACGGATGTTTTGTCCACAAAGGGCGCTTTATAGGATGAGTTTATCCACAAAATATAACAGAAAAGAGTTAAATTATGTCATACAAAAAAATTATACCGGTTATTTATTTAAAGGACGAAATGTGCTACACTTCAAAAACCTGCAGTACATTTATAGGTGAGGAGAATACAACGGCTGTTGAGCTTGCCCTGGAGTACCAGAACAGAGGTGCTGATGAGGTTATGATTATTGACCTTTCATATGATGATGAATCTCACGAAAAGGCAATCAATGTTATCCGTGCAGTCACCAAAAAGATTGATATTCCCGTAATTACCGGAGGCAACGTAAAGCGTGTCGAGGATGTTAAAAAGTATCTGTATGCCGGTTCAAAGGCAGCGCTTCTTGATTCTGAGCGTGAGTCAAATGTTCTTATGCTTAAAGAGGTTGCAGACAGATTCGGAAAGGATAAAATCGGTCTTATCGTTGGTACTGCTGATATAGATGCTATCAGAGTTGCCAAGGATAATGAAATTTCCGGTCTTTACATACTATCAGAGAATGATTCCTTTGTAAAAACGGCAAATACAGTTAACCTTCCTATTGTTATGTGCGTTTCAAATGAGAGTGTATGTATAAATGTGCTTGGTCAGGATAAAGTAGCTGCTGTGACAGGTCCGTTTGTTTCAGGAATAAATTTTGATTTTATAAACCTTAAGGAAAAGCTTTCAGCCAACGGAATTGCCGTAAATAAATTTGAAAGTTCAATGAGTTTTTCAGAGTTTAAGTTAAATGAAGAGGGGCTTATTCCGGTAATCGTTCAGGATTACAAGACTGACGAGGTTCTTATGCTTGCGTATATGAATGAAGAAGCTTATAATCAGACGATTAAAACCGCAATGATGACTTATTACAGCAGAAGCAGACAGGAGCTTTGGGTAAAGGGGCTTACGTCAGGACATTTTCAGTATGTAATGAGTCTTGATATTGACTGTGACAGGGACACTATTCTTGCAAAAGTAAGACAGGTGGGTGCTGCATGTCATACCGGCAACAAATCCTGCTTTTACACAAATCTCGTTAAAAAAGATATTATGCAGACCAATCCTCTTAAGGTTTTTAACGAGGTGATGAACGTAATACTTGACCGTAAGGAGCATCCGAAGGAAGGCTCTTATACAAATTACCTCTTTGATAAGGGAATTGATAAGATTCTTAAGAAATGCGGTGAGGAGGCAACCGAGATTGTCATTGCCGCTAAGAATCCTGACCCTGAGGAAATCAAGTACGAGATTTCGGATTTCCTGTATCATGTAATGGTGCTTATGGCTGTTAAGGATGTTACCTGGGATGATATTGTCAAGGAGCTCGCTAACAGGTGATGGTATGTTTAAACTTATAATTACAGAGTATAAAAACAACATATTAACTGCCTTGTATGAAGATAAAAATATGATTGAAGTCTCTTTAGATAATAAGGAGGCTTTATCTTTTATCGGGAACATATATATCGGCAGAGTTGAGAAAATCGTAAAAAGCATTAATGCAGCTTTTGTAGAAATTTCAAAGGATTTTAAGGGGTATTATTCTCTTACGGAAAATACTGACCACATTTTCCTTAATGAAAAGAATACCGACAAGGTATGTGAGGGAGATTTGATTTTGGTTCAGGTTGAGAAAGAGCCTGTTAAGACAAAAGCAATGGTTCTCACCTCCAAAATCAATATGCCCGGTAAATATGTCGTTCTCTCGGCCAATGACAGAGGAATTAATGTTTCCAGAAAGATAAATGACAAGGCACTGGTTAAAGAAATCAAAGCGGCTCTGAAGGAATACTGCAGCGATGAGGATGGGTTCGGTCTTATTGCCAGAACAAACTGTGAAGGTCTTGAAGATATGACCGTCCTAAAAAAAGAAGCTGAAAGAATTACCGAAAACTACCGTGATATTCTAAGGCGTGCCAGATACCTTAAGGCATATACCAATATGTATTCTGAAAATTCCGGATTTTTGAAAAATATCCAAAATATAAGAAATTCCGAACTGGAAGAGATTGTGACGGATATTGCCGTGGTATATGAACAAATACTTGCCTGCGGCTTAATTGAACCTCAAAAAATCCGATTATACAAGGACGAGCTGCTTCCTTTAAGCAAGCTGTACAGCGTGGAAAACCAGATGAAGGATTTGCTTAAGGAAAGAGTCTGGCTTAAAAGCGGCGGATATCTTGTTATAAACCCAACAGAGGCACTGACCGTTATTGATGTTAATACCGGCAAATATATAGGTGATTCAAAGGGCAGGAATCCGGAAATAAAAAAAGAAGAAGGCTTTTATAAAGTAAATGTCGAGGCTGCCGTGGAAATAGCAAGGCAGATAAGGCTTCGCAATTATTCAGGCATAATTATAATCGATTTTATAGATATGAAGGATAAGGAGCATAATGAAAGACTTATTGAGATTTTGTCCGATGAAATAAAAAAAGACCCTGTTCAGACTTCATTTGTCGACATCACAAAATTAGGTCTGGTGGAGCTCACACGAAAAAAAATCAAAAGGCCTGTGCATGAACTTATCACATAAATAAAACTTTTGTAGAGTTTTTACTTGACTATTTACAGGCGTGATGGTATTATATTCTAGTGTGCCGCACAGTGGGGTTAAAGTATGTCCGATGGACATCACCGAAGCTGGCGAGTAAATTATTAGGAGGGTCCATATGTACGCAATTATAGCAACAGGTGGTAAGCAGTACACAGTTAAGGAAGGCGCCGTAATCAGAGTTGAAAAGCTTGGTGTAGCCGCTGGTGAGACTGTAACTTTCGACCAGGTGCTTTTTGTCAACAACGGTTCAGCGGTTGTAGGTAATCCTACGGTAGCAGGTGCTACGGTAACAGCTTCAGTTGTTAAAGAAGGCAAGGCTAAGAAGGTTATCGTTTACAAGTATAAGAGAAAAACTGGATACCACAAGAAGAACGGTCACAGACAGTTATTCACAGAAGTTAAGATTGACAAGATTAATGCTTAATTTCAGGTAGACGGTTATGATAAGAGTTACAATCTATCAGAGAAACAAAGAGATTGTAGGCTTTAAGTCAGAGGGACATGCGCAGTACGATGAATCCGGCAGGGATATTGTATGTGCAGCGGTTTCCACATTGGTTATCAATACAGTTAATTCCATAGATCAGTTTACTGATGATGATTATGAAGTTAATCAGGATGAGGCAAATGCGTTGATTGAATTTCAATTAACAACTGACAAACCTAGCAGAGAGACTTCTGTTTTGCTTAAATCCTTAAGGCTGGGATTATCCGGTGTAAGCTTGGGCAATTCAGATTATTTACGTATTTTTTCCGAGGAGGTGTAAACCATGTTGAATATGAATCTTCAGTTTTTTGCTCATAAAAAAGGTGTCGGTTCTACTAAGAACGGCAGAGATTCAGAATCTAAGAGATTAGGTGCTAAGAGAGCTGACGGACAGTATGTATTAGCCGGTAATATTCTTTACAGACAGCGCGGTACTAAGATTCACCCAGGCAACAATGTTGGCCGTGGTGGAGATGATACATTGTTTTCATTGGTAAATGGTGTCGTTAAGTTTGAAAGAAAGGGTAGAGATAAGAAGCAGGTTTCTGTATACCCGGTAGAACAGCAGTAGTAAATTAGCTCCGAATCCTATTGATTTGGAGCTTTTTTTAAATTTTAGTATTTAGAAAAATGAGGTGCTTTAATGTTTGCAGATAGTGCAAAGATATTTATAAAATCAGGAAAAGGCGGGGATGGGCATGTCAGCTTCAGACGTGAGCTTTATGTTCCTGCCGGAGGACCTGATGGCGGAGATGGCGGTAAGGGCGGCGACATTATTTTTGAAGTTGATAAGGGACTTAATACGCTTACTGACTTCCGCCATGTCAGAAAATATACTGCCCAGCCCGGCGAGGAGGGCGGCAAGAAACGCTGTCATGGCAAGGACGGTGCGGACCTTACAATTAAAGTTCCCGAAGGCACGGTAATCAAGGATGCCGAATCCGGCAAGGTTATTGCGGATATGTCCGGTCAAAATATGCGCGAGATCATCTTAAAGGGCGGACGCGGCGGCAAAGGGAATATGAATTTTGCTACTCCAACCATGCAGGCACCTAAATATGCACAGCCAGGGCAGGAGGCGAAGGAGCTTTGGGTTCGTCTTGAGCTTAAGGTTATCGCGGATGTCGGACTTGTCGGTTTTCCTAACGTTGGTAAGTCAACACTTCTTTCGAGAGTAAGTAATGCCAGACCCAAGATTGCAAACTACCATTTCACAACAATAAATCCAAATCTCGGCGTAGTCGACCTGGATGCAAATAAAGGCTTTGTAATGGCGGATATACCGGGACTTATTGAGGGTGCTTCGGAGGGAGTAGGCCTTGGACACCAGTTTCTTAAGCATATTGAGCGTACCAAGGTGCTTATTCATATTGTAGATGCGGCGTCGACAGAGGGACGCGACCCGGTGGAGGATATCCGCAAAATTAATTCAGAGCTTAAAGCTTATGACCCTAAGCTTTTAGATAAGCCAATGGTTATTGCTGCAAATAAAATTGATTCAATATATGATGACGGGTCAGAAAACCCTGTTGACAGATTAAAGAGGGAATTTGAAGCAGAGAACATTAAGGTTTTTCCTATTTCTGCGGTAAGCGGACAGGGTGTAAAGGAGCTTTTATATTATGTTTACGAGCTGCTTGGCACCGTGGATTCAGCTCCGATAGTATTTGAGCGTGAATTTTTCCCTGATGAATTTCTTGATAACCCTAATGATCCGTTCACTGTTGAGGTGGCGGCTGACGGAGCATATGAGGTATTTGGTCCGAGAATTGACAAAATGCTCGGTTATACCAATCTCGATACCGAGAAGGGATTTGCTTTCTTCCAAAAGTTCCTTAAAGAGTCCGGCATCATTGATGAGCTCAAGGCACAGGGAATACAGGAAGGCGACACGGTTCGTATGGACTATATGGAATTTGAATTTTTTGAATAAATAATTGTGAGGAATAAGTATGACCAGTAAACAACGTGCGTATTTAAAAGGGCTTGCAATGAATATTGACCCTGTTTTTCAGTTTGGTAAGGCATCCCTTACTCCTGAAAATACAGAAGCAATTGCACAGGCTCTTGAAAAAAGAGAACTTATAAAGATAAATGTGCTTAAAAATTGTATGGATGATCCGACACAGCTTGCTTATACAGTGGCAGAAAGAACACATTCTGAAGTGGTACAGGTTATAGGCAAAAAGATTGTGCTTTATAAGCAGGCAAAGGAAGAAAAAAATCGTAAGATTGAGCTTCCAAAGGAAAAAAAGAAAGCTGAGTGATATATATGATGGGAAATAAGCTGTCATTTCGCGATAAATTAAGAAATGCCGAGGGGACGGACAGGCTTAAGCTTATTAATAAAAACCTTAAAAAGAAGCTTACTCCTGAAAGATATATCCATACGCTGGGGGTATCAGCCACCTGCGTCGGACTTGCCATGAGTCTTGGAGTATCATCTGACAGAGCTATGCTTGCGGGTCTTCTCCATGATTGTGCCAAATGTATTCCTGATGACATTAAAATAAAAAAATGTCGGGAGCACAATATACCTATTACTGCTATTGAATACAGCAATCCATATCTTTTGCACACCAAATTAGGTGCGTATATTGCGAAGGACAAGTATCTGGTGCAGGATGAGGAAATATTAAGTGCCATAAGGTGTCACACCACAGGAAAGCCGGAGATGACTGATTTGGAAATGCTTTTATTTGTAGCTGATTATATCGAGCCAAACCGCACAAAGCAGCCTAATCTGGAATATTTGCGCACAGAAGCTTTTAAAGATATAAGACATTGCACATATCTGATATTAAAGGATACCTTGGATTATCTTCATAAAAAAGGCAATCCGATAGACGAAATGACACAGAAAACCTTTGACTATTATAAACAGTTTTATGAATAAGATTGGAGGATATATGGATTCAAGAGAATTAGCCAAAATTGCCATTGCAGCCCTTGAAGAAAAGAAGGGTGAAGATATTAGAATCATTGACATTAGCGAGGTTTCCGTGATTGCTGATTATTTTATCATAGCAAGCGGCTCCAACATTAATCAGGTGCAGGCACTTGCCGATAATGTTCAGGAAAAGCTTTATAAAGCCGGTGCAAAGGAACGTCAGATTGAAGGCTATAATACGGGCTCCTGGATTTTATTGGACTTTAATGATGTAATCATCCATGTATTTTCGCAGGAGGACCGATTATTTTACGATCTTGAACGAATTTGGAGAGACGGAAAAACAATTTCTGTAAAAGAATTTAATTCATAATATTTAAGGTATGGTGAGTATAATGAATGATAATAATTTTACCGAAGGCAATATCCCTGTTAAGCTTGTAAAGTTTATGTTTCCGATTTTGGGAGCATTGATTTTACAGGCTATGTATGGTGCTGTTGACCTTCTTGTAGTTGGAAAATTTGGTACTACGGCCGGTATTTCGGCGGTTTCAACCGGAAGCAATATTGTTAATTTAGTTGTCTTTACAATATCAGGACTTACAATGGGTATAACTGTTCTTATAAGCAGATATATCGGAGAGGGCAGGAAGGACAGAATAGGCAGGGTAATTGGCTCTGTTATCTGCTTTTTTATCTGCCTATCCGTTGTTATAACTGTCCTGATGTTGATTTTTGCAAAACAACTGGTTGTGCTGATGCAGGCACCGCAGGAAGCAGCAGAGCTTACCGTCCTGTATGTAAAAATATGCGGAGGCGGTATTGTTTTTGTTATCGGATATAATGTGATAAGCAGTATATTCAGGGGAATGGGAGATTCAAAGCTTCCTCTGATATTTGTCACAATTGCCTGTGCCGCCAATATAATCGGCGATCTTGTTTTAGTCGGCATATTCAAAATGAATGTTGCAGGTGCGGCGATTGCAACAATATTTGCTCAGGCTGTAAGTGTAATACTGTCAATAATTATTGTCAAAAAGCGTGCCGTATTTGATATACATTTATCCGATATAAGGATGTCGGGCGAAGTCAAGAAATTCCTTGTTTTAGGTGCGCCTATTGCATTGCAGGAGCTCCTGACAAATTTAACCTTTCTGGCACTGTGTGCGTTTATTAACAGACTTGGTCTTGAAAGCTCGTCCGGATATGGAGTTGCGCAGAAAATCGTATCATTTGTAATGCTGATTCCTTCATCTCTGATGCAGTCAATGTCATCATTTGTCGGTCAAAATGTCGGTGCCGGCAAAGAGGACAGAGCCAAAACGGCTATGCTGAGTGGAATGGGAATAGGCGCGTTTATAGGTGTATTTATTGCCCTGATTGCATTTTTTTACGGAGCAAATATTTCATCGATATTCTCAAATGACCCTCTGGTTATTGCAAAATCAGCCGAATACCTTAAGGGCTTCAGCGCAGAAGCAATAGTTACGAGCGTCTTGTTCAGCTTTATGGGATATTTTAACGGACACGGCAAAACTGTATTTGTTATGGCTCAGGGACTTGCACAGTCATTCATAGTAAGACTTCCGATGTCATACTATATGAGTGTTCTTCCTGATACCAATCTGACCCTGATAGGGCTTGCTGCACCAAGTGCAACAGTATTTGGAATTGTATTGTGCCTTACATATTATCTTATAGTTTTTAAGTTTAAGAAAATCAACAAAAATAATTTATAGGCGATTGTGAAAAATAAGGCGGGTGCAGGCTTGTAGGTGCGATTATTCGGCACGTTTGCACTAAGAGTTCGTACGCAGCGGTACATAAGGCAGCAAAATACACTGCCTAAGTACCGGCGACGAACAATTTCCGAATAATCGCACCTACAAGCCTGCACCCGCCTTATTTTCGCAATTACTTAGGAACCGAGGAATATTTTTGAATCCGTTAATATCTATAATCATACCGGTATATAATGTGGAACAATATTTGGATTATTGTTTGCAGAGCGTTTTAAGGCAAACCTACACCAATCTGGAAATCATTCTCGTGGATGACGGTTCTTCTGATTCATCGGGAGGAATGTGCGATGCTTACAGTGTCAAGGATTCACGTATAAAAGTTATTCATAAGTCGAACGGGGGCTTATCATCCGCAAGGAATTCCGGCATGGAGTGTATGACAGGGGAATACTTTACTTTTATTGATTCGGATGATTACATCAGAGCTGATTGTATTGAGAAAATGTATTTTAATATCTCCAATGACAACTCCGATATGCTGATATGCTCATTTAAAAAGGTGGCTGATAATCAGGACTGCTCTTTTAAGACATATGCTGCAAAGGAACATTTTCAATATGAACGTGAACAGGTTAAGCTTAAAATGCTTTCCGGACAGCTTCCAATGTATGCGCATGGCAGGCTGTACAGAGCATATCTTGCAAAATACATAAATTTTCCCGACGGGCGTTTATATGAAGATATTCCAACAAATTGGAATGTTATTAAATATGTTGACAGGGTTACATATATTACGGATGAATTATATTTTTACAGACAAAGGCAGGAGAGTATAGTAAATTCAGAATACAGTCATAACAAAATGGATCAATTATACTTTGCCGAGAAAATATTATCGGAAATTTCCCCAAAAGAAGAGCTTTATTATGCTGCAATATCGAAATGTTTTTTTGCAGCTGCAGATACTTACTCATTAGTAACCAAAAGCTTTCCTGAGGATTATGCTTATCTGCGCAGCGCGATAAAGGCTTACAGAGCCGGTGTGCTAAAAAACAGCCTTGCCTCAAAGAAGCTTAAGCTTATGGCAGCTGTTTCATATATTTCCGTGGGGCTGGTTAGAATAACAGGTAAATTATTCAAAAAATACAATCATTTGAAATGGAAGCTGCAGTGATGGCAAAATTAAGCATTATAATCCCTGTATACAATGGAGCAGGGTATTTAAAAGAAACAATAGAACATATACTGGCTTCTGAGTATAAGGATTTTGAAATTGTTATTGTAAATGACGGTTCAACTGATAACAGTGCTGATATTGCCAGAAAAATGCAAATGCTTGACAAAAGAATTGTACTGTACAGCAAGTCCAACGAGGGGGTAATATCCTCACGCAACTATGGTGTTGAGAAAGCAAGTGGAGAATATATCTGCTTTGTTGACCAGGATGATATTGTCAAGCCTTTTATGTATGCAAGGCTTCTTAATGCCATAGAAGAAAATAACAGTGATATGGCTATTTGTTCTTCCGGACGGTATATTGACGGAAAAGAATCCGGTTATGATATATTAAGCGATGGTGTGTACCGTGGGCTTAAAATTCGGGAGGAGTTATTATTTCCTATACTATTTAATGGTTTTGATGTATCGGTTAATTATGGCAGAGGAAATCATTATCCGTCCATTTGGACCTGCGTTTTTAAAAGGTCATTTTGGGATGCCTGCGGGTTGCATTTTCGTGCATATATTAATTTTGAGGATGACCTGCTGGTTAAGGTAGAAGCGCTTTCAAAGGCTTCCTGCGTAAGTACCGTTTCAGATATAGGTTATTTATGGAGAGTAAATTTAGAATCTGAAACCTATTCCCATCACTTTGTGGAAAATATCGGTCAGAAGCAGGAACAGGCATATCTGGATATGAAAGAGAGCTTAACTGCATTTAATCCTAATGAGGAATTTATGGAGAGCTTTAAGCAGGTTACATACTGCAAGCAGTACGTTGACGCAATCCATAATATGTCGAGCCCTGAAGTTAAAAAGAGCCTTAAATTTATAAGACAGTATTGTGAGCAGAATATTTATGCAAGAGATTTTGAAAATGCCATAAAGGCAAGGCATTATCTTAAAAAAGGGCGTGTGAAGCCCGGTGTAATATTACCATTGCTTTCAAGACATAAATCAGCAGCTTGCTATGTCTCAGAAATTATCTTGGATAAAATACTTCTTTTTACATTACATTCACAATTCCTGACAAAATTGGAACGCATGATTAAAAAATAGCAGTGCTGCCTTTACATCAGGCAGCACATAGCACAAGTGATACAGTAAATTCCCTGTGAAGCTAGAAAATATTAAGTCTTATAAGACCTATAACAACACCAAGAATATCCACATGGTCCACGATAATCGGTTCCATCGAATCATTCTCAGGCTGGAGTCTGTAATGACCGTTCTCCTTGAAAAAACGCTTAACCGTAGCTGAATCATCCACCAGAGCAACAACTACGTCATTATTATTGGCAGTGCTTTGCCTCTTGACAATAATCTGGTCTCCGTCATAAATTCCCATATTAATCATACTGTCACCCTTGACAACCAGCATAAATGTCTCTTCACGCGGCAGGAACTCCGCCGGTATAGGAAAATAGTTGGTTACATTTTCTACGGCTAAAATAGGATTACCGGCAGCTACACGACCTATTACAGGAACATTAACCACCTCACGCCTTACTAAATTAAATGAATCATCGATAATCTCAATCGCCCTTGGCTTACTCGGGTCCCTTCTGATATATCCGTTCTTCTCCAAAGTTTCAAGATGGGAGTGAACAGAAGATGTCGATCTTAAATTAACTGCCTCACAAATATCCCGTACAGAAGGCGGGTAACCCTTATTCAAAATCTCACTCTTAATATATTCCAAAATCTCACTCTGCTTTGGCGTTATGCGTCCGTAACCCATGAAATCTCTCCTTTTCATAACAATGTATTTTGATTCCAACATTATAATACCACATATATAACCAAAATGCAAACAAATATTCCGAAAATTTGTTCGAAAAATATGTTGACAAACACTTGTTCTGATGATATATTGTTATCAAACAGATGTTCGTGAATTAATCGGACAGCGAATGAATATACATAACATATAAATTATCAGAAATATTTATAATTTCGGGAGGATGAGCTAATGAGAGAGCATAGGAAAAGAGTAATGAGATTCAGGGCTTTGGTTATTATATTTTGTTTTATAAGTATTGTTACATTATCATATACATCCGTTGTTACGGCAAATGTTAACAAGAAAGCTTCCTACAAATATTATACCTCCGTTCAGATTGAACCCGGAGACAGCTTATGGTCAATTGCTAATCAATATGCAGCACAAACAGAGCTTTCTATAAATGACTATATTAAAGAAGTTAAGGCACTTAATAATCTGTCTTCAGATAAGATAACAGCCGGACAGAAGCTTATGGTATTTTATATGTCCTCAGAATATAAATAACGCTGTATTTTTAACTATATTTTTGATATAATGACGCTAGGTCTTCATATTAATTTCATATAAATGATTGCGAAGATTAAAGGAGCGTTTTATGAATTACGGCAGTTTAATTAACGATAATGATATAGTTACCGCGTTAGCTATGCAGAATATAAGCATACCTACGCAGATTCAGATAGATTCATATTCCAATATAATTTCAGGGAGGGATGTAATAGGTCATTCCCAGACTGGCTCAGGTAAAACACTTGCTTATTTAGTGCCTTTATTTGAGCTGATTTCTCCTGATAGTAAGGAATTATACTCGATTATATTGGTGCCTACATATGAGCTTGCTATGCAGGTTTCTAAACAAATTCAGCTTTTATCGGCAAATTCAGGCAAAAACATTCGATGTGTTTCATTAATCGGAAACGGCAATATTTCCAGACAGGTTGAACAAATGAAATCAAAGCCGCATATTGTAGTTGGCACATCGGGACGTGTTCTGGAGCTTATTAAAATGAAAAAGGTTCCTGCACATACTGTTAAGTGCCTTGTTATTGACGAAGCTGACCGTATGATGGAAAAAAATAACCTGCAATCAATGCTTGATGTAAGGAAATGCCTGTATAAAAATACTCAAATACTGTTTTTTTCGGCAAGTATGAGCACTAAGGCCATGGAAACTGCAAAGTCAATAGCAGGTGAAAGTGTAGTAGTTATCGAGTATTCCCAAAAGGAAACCATTCCCGAAACAATTAAGCATTTATATGTAGTTGCATCGAGGAGGGAGAAAACAGAAACTCTGCGCAGCTTATGCAGTTCAATAAAGCCAAATAAATGCATTATATTTATAAATAAAAAATACGATGCTGATGAAGTATATAAAAAATTATTATTTCATCATTATAAAATCGAAAACCTGATTAGCGATATGGATAAGACCTCACGTAAGAATGCTTTGGAACGTTTCAGAGGTTTAAAGTCAAATTATTTGATTTCCACAGATTTGGGCGCACGTGGTTTACATATTGATAATGTTGATACAGTAATCAATTTTAATTTACCGACACAGGCCACGGATTATTTACACCGTGCCGGACGCTGCGGACGTAATAATACACAGGGTGTATGTGTATCAATAATAACTGAAAATGAAAAACATAATATTTTGAATTTAAGCAATTCATTAGGCATTACATTTGAGGAAATAACCCTCAAAAACGGCAAATTTTAAGAATTGCCGAGTGGGAAGGGGTTATTTAAGTTGTATGGATTGGTTCGCTAAACCCGAGTTTTACGAATAGACAGTGCCGTAAATAACACAAAAATAGGCATATTTGCATTTCAAAGGATCTGATTATTTATATGACAGCGACAAATAATAATGAAAAAAACAAAACCTATCACGAAGAACAAACAATAAAAAATACAAAGAAGCTTCGTGAATTATTAAAAGAGCTTCCGGGATTTGCAGCGGATTATTT
>CAYOHM010000001.1:0-60485 GCA_964403785.1 uncultured Alistipes sp. | reverse complement strand
TATTCCGGAAATTACACGCAATATCGTATGCAGAAGCAGAAAAATCTTGCAATACAGAAAAAGGAGTATGAGCAGCAGCTTAAGGAAATTCAAAGACTCGATGGTCTGATTGAACAATTTAAAAACAAGCCGCGTAAAGCCGCATTTGCAAGGTCCAGAAAAACGATACTGGATAGAATGGAAAAACTTGCCAAACCACAGGAAATGTCCGATATAATCAGTATAAATGATATAATTCCGCAGGAGCTGGGCAGCAAATGGCCGCTGGAAACGGATAAATTAAAAATCGGATATAACTCGGAGCTTCTTGAAATGTCAATAAGAATCCGCCGTGGGCAGAAAATAGGTGTAATAGGCGAGAACGGAACAGGAAAAAGCACCTTTTTAAAGACCGTTGCGGGTGTTATTGAACCGTTTAAGGGAACTGTTACGATAGGAAACCAGATAAAAATAGGTTATTTTGACCAGCAGACGGCAGAAATAATGTCGGATAAGACCGTGCTGGAGCATTTTCGTGAATTGTTTCCTGCAATGACCGAAAAGGAAACCAGAAGGATACTTGCTATGTATTTGTTTACCGGCGCGGATGCATCCAAAAAGGTAACGCAGCTTTCGGGTGGTGAAAAAGCACGGCTGGTGTTGGCGGAGATATTAAATATGAAGCCTAATTTTCTGGTGCTGGATGAGCCTACAAACCATATGGATATTCAGGCTAAGGAAGTGCTGGAGGAGGCATTTAGAAAATACAGGGGTACTATACTGTTCGTATCGCATGACAGATATTTTATTTCGCAGGTCGCAGATGCAATATTACTATTTCAGGACGGACAGGCACAGTATTATCCGTTTAACTATGAGCACTATATTTATAGGAGCCGCCAGGAAAAAATCGGGATAATTCCGGGAATGATAAGTGCAAAGGACCAGGCTCTTATTGAGGGACTTAAAGCAGTACCCAGGTCTGAAAGGCATGAGAGCAGACAGCTTACAAATGATGAGGCATATAAAGACTGGAAATTGCAGCTCTTGGCAGAACCGCTTTTTAAGGTGCAGGAGGATTACGAAAAGTGCTATAATGAGTATAATTGGATTATAGAAAATACTGAAACCGGCGAAGCTGATTTATCTGCAATGAGAGATGAGCTGCAGGATAAATGGGAAAAATGGCACGGGGCGTGCCTTAGCTGGTACGATAATTATCTGGAGGAAATGTTTGATACGGATAGTATAGAATCGTACTAAACAGGAAAAATAATTTATAAGAATGCGGGGGCAGAGATATGCAGGTACGATTTGATATGCACTGTCACACAAAAGAGGGCTCTGTGGACAGCAAAATTCCGATTGAAGAGTATATATCCATCTTAAAAAGCAAGGGCTTTAATGGGATGCTTGTAACAGACCACGATTCCTATAACGGCTACCGTGCATGGCAAAATACCGTAAGGGGCAGAAAACATAAGGATTTTGTAGTCCTTAAGGGAATAGAATATGATACGATTGACGCGGGTCATATGCTGGTTATTATGCCGGAAAATATACATCTCAGGATATTGGAGTACAGAGGTCTTTCGGTCTATATGCTTATAAATATTGTTCATAAGTATGGCGGGATACTGGGTCCTGCTCATCCGTGCGGAGAAAAGCATTTGAGCGTATTTAACACGGGAATATTCAGAAGGCATACGGCTGTTGCTGCAAAATTCGATTTTCTGGAGGGCTTTAATGCCTGCGAGGACAGTGAAAGCAATGAAAGGGCACAAATGCTCGCACAGTTTTATCATTGTCCGGTTCTTGGAGGAAGTGATGCACACAGACCGGAATGTGTGGGAATGGGCTATACCGATTTTAAAACGGATATCAAAAAGGAAACTGACCTTATCAAATATATTAAAACTAAAAAAACAACAGCCGTCGGAGGAAAACGTTATGTCGGCACTACCAAGGATAAGCTCGGATGGGCTAACATAATTTTAGTGGAGTCGTTTTGGTTTTATAACAGATTTATGGGATGGCTTCGCAAAATAAAACGAAGCCGTGAACTCAGGAAACTGTTATGAACAATGTCTATTGAGAATAAAATTCGATTATGGTACAATAAGAGTAGATTTTGAAGCTGCTAAAGCTTCGGAATCGCCTAATAAAACACATAAATAGAGGAGAATTAAAATGTATATTACATGTTTGGATTTGGAAGGCGTTTTAGTACCGGAAATCTGGATTGCATTTGCAAAGGAAAGCGGTATTCCTGAATTAAAGAAGACTACAAGGGATGAACCCGATTATGATAAGCTTATGAAGTGGCGTATCGGCATTTTAAAGGAGCATGGCCTTGGACTTAAGGAAATTCAGGACACCATTGCCAAGATTGACCCGATTCCGGGCGCTAAGGAGTTTTTGGACGAGCTTCGCTCAATAACGCAGGTGATTATCATCAGCGACACTTTTTCACAGTTCGCCACTCCGCTTATGAAGAAATTAGGCTGGCCTACAATTTTCTGCAATTCACTTGAGGTTGCCGATAATGGTGAGATTACAGGCTTTAAAATGAGATGCGAACAGTCAAAGCTTACAACCGTTAAGGCACTTCAGTCCATCGGATACGATACGATAGCAAGCGGTGACAGCTACAATGACCTTGGAATGATTAAGGCAAGTAAAGCAGGCTTTTTATTTAAGAGTACGGATAAGATTAAAGCCGACAATCCGCAGCTTCCGGCTTATGAAACATATGATGAGCTTCTTGATGCAATTAAGAAGGCAATGAGGTAGGAGCATAAGGCAGCCCCCGTAAGTCTGCCTTAATTACATAACGGGGAGTGGTCTGATTTGGTTTATACGGTGACATTTAATCCATCACTTGACTATGTGGTGAATGTTGAAAATCTTAATATAGGAGCTACCAACAGAGCAGTTTCGGATACTATACTTGCAGGCGGTAAGGGCATAAATGTATCCTTTATACTTAACACGCTGGGGGTAAGTAATACGGCGATTGGCTTCGTGGCAGGATTTACCGGACAGGAAATCGTGAGGAAGGTTAAGGAGAAAGGATGCGACAGCAGATTCATTGAGCTGCCTGAGGGGCAGTCAAGAATTAATGTTAAGATTAAGGACAGAAAAGAAACGGAAATCAATGCACAGGGTCCAAAGATAGAAAAGGAATATATAGATGAACTCTGGAATATCCTTGAAGAGGTGGAAGAGGACGATATAGTGGTGCTTTCGGGAAGTATTCCGGCATCAATTCCGCAGAATATATATTCCGATATAATTAAATATCTGACTAAGAAAAAGATTAAAACTGTTGTAGATACGGATGGACGGATGCTTCATAATCTGATAAATCTGCATCCATATCTTGTTAAGCCCAATCAGGATGAGCTTTATGCATTGTTTGACGTAAGGGTTCACACAATCGAAGAGGCTAAAGTATATGCCAAAAGACTTCGTGATATGGGAGCTGTAAATGCAATTATATCTCTAGGTGAAGTGGGGGCGGTACTCGCATCGGAGGACGGGAAAATATATACCTGTATGGCTCCGAGGGGGAACGCGGTAAATACGGTTGGCGCAGGTGATTCCATGGTGGCGGGCTTTTTGACAGGAATGCTTGCAGAGCTGGGATATGACAAGGCGCTGAAACTGGCTGTGGCAGCGGGGACTGCAAGCGCTTTTTCCACTGAACTTGCTACGCAGAAGGAGATTCAGGAGATATATGAGAGGATAAAATAAACAGGGATAACCTGCGATATAAAAGGAGAGTGTATAATATGAATCGTTTTGTACTCAATGAAACATCATACCACGGAGCAGGTGCTATTAAGAGCATCGCAGATGAAGCAAAGGCAAGAGGATTTAAGAAGGCATTAGTTTGCTCAGACCCAGACCTTGTTAAATTCGGTGTAACAAAGAAGGTGCTGGATGTGCTGGACGGCGCGGAGCTTGCCTACGAATTATATTCAAATATCAAGCCTAATCCTACCATCGAGAATGTTCAGAGTGGTGTGGCTGCATTCAAGGCAGCAGGAGCTGATTATCTGATTGCAATCGGCGGTGGTTCATCAATGGATACAGCTAAGGCAATCGGCATCATTATTAACAATCCTGAGTTTGCGGATGTCAGAAGCCTTGAGGGAGTTGCTCCTACAACTAAGCCGGCAGTACCTATCATTGCAGTTCCTACAACAGCAGGTACGGCAGCAGAGGTTACCATTAATTATGTAATCACTGATGTTGAGAAGAACCGTAAGATGGTTTGTGTGGATGTGCATGATATTCCTGTGGTGGCAGTTGTTGACCCTGAAATGATGTCAACAATGCCAAAGGGACTTACGGCAGCAACCGGTATGGATGCTCTCACACATGCTATTGAAGGATATATTACAAAGGGTGCATGGGAATTATCCGATATGTTCCATATCAAAGCGATAGAGATTATTTCAAAGAGCCTGAGAGGTGCGGTTGATAACACGCCGGAAGGAAGAGAGGGCATGGCACTTGGCCAGTACATAGCAGGTATGGGCTTCTCCAATGTAGGTCTTGGAATTGTTCATTCTATGGCACATCCTCTCGGAGCTTTATATGACACACCTCACGGCGTTGCAAATGCAATCATTCTTCCAACGGTTATGGAATACAACGCACCTGCAACAGGCGAGAAGTATCGCGACATTGCGAAGGCTATGGGCGTTGAAGGTACGGATAAGATGACTCAGGAGGAGTATCGCAAGGCTGCTATTGATGCAGTTAAGAAGCTTTCTAAGGATGTCGGAATCCCTGCCGACCTTAAGGAAATTGTTAAGCCTGAAGATATACCGTTCCTTTCACAGTCTGCATTTGATGATGCATGCCGTCCGGGAAATCCGAGGGATACCTCAGTAGAAGAAATCGCAGAGCTTTATAAGAGTCTTATGTAAAATCTGGCATAAATATAACCGGTGTGTCGGCAGTTTGCCCGGCACACCGGTTATTTATTCATTTATAATATCAAGAATACGGTCAAAATCAAGCTCTCCGCCAAAAAGATTAAGTGCACTTCCAATGGTAATGTTGATTTTGTTGTGTGAAAGCTGTTTTAATGTTCGTATATCATCATAGCTTCCGACACCACCCGCATAGGTTACGGCAAAATCCTTATCAGAGGAGGCAAGCCACAAATCAAGAATTCTTACCAATTCCTCCTCGATACCGTTACATTTACCCTCCACATCCGCTGCATGAATAAGAAATTCATCACAATATGAAGAAAATTCATCAAGAACTGCATCGTCTATTGCCACATCAGTAAATTTCTGCCAGCGGTCGGTAACGATGTAGTATTTTTGATTCTTCCTACGGCAGCTCAGGTCAAATACAATATGCTGCCTGCCGACTGCGGATACCAGCTTATTGATGTTATCGTAATTAATTTTGCCATCCTTAAATACATACGAGGTGACGATTACATGGGATGCACCGGCATCAATAAATTCTTTGGCATTTGAGTCATTTATACCGCCGCCAATCTGAAGAAGCCCGGGCGTGGCACTAAGGGCGGACAATGCCTGCTGCTTATCCGCTTCATAGTATTCGGATGACGCGGGATTGAGCAGTATAACGTGACCGCCGGTGAGCTTGCGCTTTGCATAAAGACGGGCATAATATGCACCGTCATAATCTGACTCAAAATTGGTTGCAGCCCCGCTGTCCGTCAGTGAACCGCCAACAATCTGCTTGACCTTGCCGTTATGTATATCTATGCATGGACGAAATTCCATCACAAATATCCTCCCTAAAAATAAGGATTGTCTGCTTCACAATTATTTATTAGACAACTCGCAAAGCTCAGCAAGCATCTTTGGAAGGTCTGTTTCCATATTCTCGTCAGTGAACTGGCATGTGCCAACTGCCTTGTGACCGCCTCCGTTGTACTTGAGCATAAGACTTCCGACATTGACATCGCATGTTCTGTTAAGAATACTGTAACCGACAGCCGCAGAACAGCCCTTGCCGCCGCGTCCGCTTACAATCCATGCAGATATATTCTGTTCAGGATACATACTGTAAATCATAAAACGATTACCGGTGTAGATAGGGTCAACGCCACGAAGGTCGGAAATAATTACGTTACCCTCGGTACGTGTGTACTTTGTAACCATTTCCTTGAACTTTTCTGTCTGCTCGTTGTAAACCTCGATTCTTTCCTTGACATCCGGTAAGTTAAGAATCTCCTGAGTTGACATTGTACGGCATGCATCCATAAGCAATTCCATTAACTGATAATTGGAAATAGTGAACTGTCTCCAACGGCCAAGACCTGTTCTCGGGTCCATAAGGAAACCTATCAAAATCCATCCCTGCGGATTCATAACCTCATCAATCGTAAGATGCCCTGAATCAACCTTATCAACGGCAATCATCATTTCGTCGAACTGTGGGAAACGTTCCTTTCCGCCATAGTACTCATATATGATTCTGGCACAGGAAGGAGTAACACGGCTTTCACCTTTGTATTTTCCCTCCAGCTGATTTCTTTCAAACTCACTTGAATGATGGTCGAACCAAAGTCCGCAGCCCTCAACAAACGGTACATTGGCAAGACAGTCATTTTCATCAATTTCAACCAAACCATCCTGAAGGTCTTTAGGATGCGCAAACTTCCAAGAATCAATGATTCCGGCTTCTTTAAGAAGAGCACCGCATGCAAGACCATCAAAATCTGAACGTGTAATTAGTCGCATATGTATAAATCCTTTCATGAATAAAATTGATTCTTATAAAAATATATGAGATAATTATACAGTAAAAAGTATTTTTTTTCAAGATAACTATAACTATATTTATTAAGTGATTGCGAAACTAAGGCGGGGTGGTAATTGATGGATAATTATAAATTTATTCAAAACAGAATGTGCGAATATTTTCCATGTCATAAAATATCGGATGAAGGAGAATTTAACTGTCTTTTTTGCTATTGTCCGCTGTATACCCTGGGAGATAAATGCGGGGGCGACTTTGTATATACGCAAAGCGGCGTAAAGAGCTGTATGAATTGTTCAAAGCCACATATAAAAGGCGGCTATGAGCATGTAATGAGCAATATTGCAAATATAATTCAATTAGCGAAAAATAATAGGGAGCAGTTATGAATAAATTATATAAAACATTTATATCAGGGGTTTTAATGACGATGTTTTTGTGCGGCTGCTCAGAAAACACAGAGGAACTTCCGACAATATCTATAACAGAAGCCACAGAAGACTCAATACAGGCATCGGAAAGTGCAACTGCCGTAAATACGGAGAGCACTGCCCAGATAGTTCAGACTGAAATCATTCCGCTTGAGGATATTGATGACGGGGATTTCGTGCGCCTTAAGGATTATATTCCGAACCTTGTGGTGGATTTAAGATACGCAACGGCCAATAATTTTACCGGTGAAAGAATATATGACTTCAGTGAGGCGTATCTGCGGTGCGGAACTGTAAAGAAGCTTGTGAAGGTTCAGGAAAAATTAAATTCAATGGGTTATGGACTGAAGATATGGGATGCTTACAGACCTTATGAGGCACAGGTAAGACTTTGGGAGGTATACCCCAATGCAGTTTATGTTGCCAATCCGGCAAAGGGAGTGGCAGGGCATAATACAGGACTTACAATGGATATCACGTTGGTGGACTTAAATGGTGATGAGGTGCATATGCCAACGGAATTTGACTCTTTTTCGACACTCGCAGACAGGGATTACAGTGACTGTGATGATGAAGCGGCGGCGAATGCACAGCTTCTTGAGGATGTGATGAAGGAATACGGTTTTACCGGATATAAAGGTGAATGGTGGGATTTTACTGATAATGACAGCTATGGTGGAGATGATGACTTTGTACCTCCTTTTGACGAGAATTTAACCGGTGAGCTGCCATATGATTATGTGAGTAAGTTAAATGTGGCGTCCGATGCGGGACAGCTCATAATAGTAGAGGCAGCAGAGGGCGAGACTACGGGTGAATTATCAATGCATGTAAAGGATGCAGACGGAGTATGGAGGGAATTGTTTTCAACACAGGCACTTGTCGCAAAATACGGAATCGGTACGGCAAGTGAGGGAGAAATGATAACTCCGAAGGGAATATACAGTTTTACAACAGCATTTGGAATTAAGTCAAATCCGGGTACCAGATATACATATACCAAGGTTGATGACAGTTACTACTGGGTTGATGATTCAGATTCCGAGTATTATAATAAGTTTGTTACAACTAATGAAACAGGGCTTGCATGGAATTCAGCGGAGCATATAATAGACAATGCTCCAATGTATAACTATGTGCTTGCTTTGGATTATAATTCGGATTGTGTTCCTATGAAGGGCTCAGCGATATTTCTCCACGTGGCATCGGGTGATTATACTGCCGGATGCATTGCCATTTCGGAGGATATGATGATAAAGGTTCTTAATAATATACACAAGGACTGCAAAATCATCATAGGAACAAACGATGAGATAATGAACTATTAATATCTGAACTGAGGTATGTATTATGCGTGAGATGGAATTTAAAATGGAGAGAGAGAATCTGCTGAATGTGGGCGATAAAGTAACCGTGAGTGAAGGCGTCCTGCCAAGCTCCTATTATTACACCATAAATCCTGCGCTTGCAATGAGCAAAAATTACAAGAATAATGAGAGATTAACAGTGTTTGAAGGTACGGTAAAGGATATTATACGAAATGACAGGGGCTTTTATGTCACCGTTGAGTTTGATGATTAGTAAATTTCATAAAATAAAAAGACGCCCGACACAGTCGGGCGTTTCTTAATTTAGTTTAATTTACATTCAGCGTCTACTTCCTCAAATTCCTTAATGATAGCTTCACAAGGAGCCTTTGTAAGAAGACTTACAGCAATGATGAATATACATGATACAATAAATGCCGGAAGCAATTCATAAATATCCCATGCACCGCCAAGAGGTCTTATGCAGTATTTCCAGACAAAAACCATTACACCGCCTGAAATCATTCCGGCAAGTGCACCATTTTTATTCGTGCGTTTCCAGAACAATGAAAACAGCATAATCGGACCAAACACTGCACCAAATCCTGCCCATGCAAACGAAACAATTGAAAATACTGAGCTGTCAGGGTTTGATGCAAGGAATACGGAGATGACTGCAATGGCGATAACAGTAACTCTTGCTGCCCGTATGCTTGCCTTATCTGAGAGCTTAAATCCGAAAACATCTCTGAGGAGGTTCTGGGAAATACTTGAAGATGCGGCAAGAAGCTGTGAATCAGCCGTCGACATCGTACATGCAAGAATTCCTGCAAGAATTATACCTGCAAATATGATTCCCAAAATACCTGACTTACTCAAAAGCTCTGCGAGCTTTATGAGAATCTTTTCTGAATCTGAGGAGGTTGTAAATTTGTCGATAATACCTATACTGCTTAACTGGTTGCCGATAACACCGATGAAAATAGCAACTCCCATTGAAATTATTACCCAGATTGTAGCAATCCTTCTTGAAAGTGTCAGCTTTTTCTCGTCCTTAATAGCCATAAAACGAAGCAGGATATGGGGCATTCCGAAGTAACCAAGTCCCCAGGCAAGGGTGGAGATTATCGTAATAAAGCCGTAAGGTGATGAGCTGTTCGTAGTTACATTGTGTATACTTGTAAGCGATAAGTAGCCTGCAAGTGATTTGCCGTTATCGATAACTGCACTGACACCGCCTGCCTCTGAGATACCAAATACAACAACAATCAAAAGAGCAAGTGACATAACTATACTCTGAATAAGGTCGGTTGTACTGGCAGCCAGAAACCCTCCAAGAGCCGTATAAGCCACGATAACTATTGCACTTATAAGCATTGCTTTCATATAGGAAATGCCGAAAAGTGTGGAGAAAAGCTTGCCGCATGCAGCAAAGCCCGAAGCTGTATATGGTATGAAGAATATTACGATGAATATGGCAGAAATCGCAAGAAGTGATTTGCTCTTATCGTGATATCTGTTTGAAAAAAATTCAGGAATGGTAATGGCGTTATTTGCCTTAACTGAATATTTCCTTAAACGTTTTGCTACAATGAGCCAGTTACAATATGTACCGATTGCAAGTCCGACAGCGGTCCACACTGCATCCGACAGGCCGGTGAGGTATGCAACGCCGGGAAGACCCATAAGAAGCCAGCTGCTCATGTCAGAAGCTTCAGCACTCATAGCTGTTACAAAGGGACCGAGCTTCCTGCCGCCCAGATAATAATCACCGGTATCGTTGTTTGTCTTTGAAAATAAAATACCGATGGCAACCATCATTATAAGATATAAAGCAATGATGACCAGGATTCCGATAGATGATGATGTCATTTGTTTTTCCTCTCTATTTAAGTTTAGATGTTTATAAAAGTACCATAATATGTAAGGTGCGTCAAGTTTTTAGTAAATAAGCCGGATTATTTACTTTATGTGGGTATTCATAAAGTTCATAATGATTTTTCGTGTTTCTTCATATGCAAGAGAGGTTTCAAACGGTCTTTCGGGATGCCATTGGAGCCCAAGGATTTTCATTTCCTCAGAAACATACGCTTCCACAACATTATTGTCCGTATCAACTGCAAAAGGCGTAAGACAAGGTGCAAGGTCCTCAGTGTAAATACAGTCATTGTGGTAGTTATTGACCATAATTGTGCGCTTCTCGTTTATTAAGTACACGGGATGGTCAACTCCTCGCGGGTGTGGAGTCTTAAGCTGTGGGTGGTAGTGAAGCCTTCCGCCCAGAAGTACATTTACATACTGCATACCGCGGCAGGTAGCAATTATCGGTATCTTATGGGCAATGCAGTAGCGAATGAGCTTTTCCTCGGTTACATCTCTGTGCGGCTGAAGCTCTTCATTGTGAGGCCTGTCATAAAGGGACGGATTTAAGGCACCGCCGCCGACAACTATAAGCAGGTCAATCGGTTCATCAAAGAGCTTTTCAAAGTTTTTTGTATGGTTTGAAACAGGTTTTGGAATAAAGCCCATAAGCTCATAAAATCTTATGTATGCAGATTCAAGTACATCCGTAAAATCACCGTACTGGTTTGTTCCCTCGCGCTGTGTAATAAGAGCGTGCAGGTCGGAGTACTGGATACCTTCGGAGATTTTACCATTGTTGCAGTCGAGCTCAATGTAGGACATCTTCGAAACCTGTGAGTATATTTTTTCACCGCAGCCGATTGCAGCAGGAATTTCAAATTCTGCGCATCTGATTGCCATGTGGGAGGCTGCACCGCCGTATTTGGTGATGAAGCCCTTTATACCCTTGGCGAATATCCACTCAAACCCGGGGTCTGCCTTGGTTACGGCAACTATTTTGCCGGAAATATCTGCAAGAGGCTCCTCCTCAAGGTTTACCACTTCGCCTTCAATCACCTTGGAAGTGATGAAATTAGGGCGTGCTTCATAGACAAATATCATATCAAGACTTATGGGTCCGGTGATGACATCCGGAAGTATAAGTGAAGTCTGCTGTTTGTGAAGCTCCTTTCGCTTTGCAATTAATTTCTCCAAATCATTATCTGCTGACAGCTCATTTACCTTGCCGCGCAGCTTTAAAATATCATCTATGGTGAGCCAGCATAAATCCTGACGTTTTATGTCTATAAGCGTGCCGAGTTTTTTTATCATTTCAAGAACAAGACTTAATGAACGGGTAAATTCAAATTTAAAAAATTCACGCTGCTCAATTGCCATTTTAAGAAACTGGCAAAAATATATGGCGTCAAAGGGCAGACAGGAATCGGTAAGCGCAGCCTGAAGCCTCTCGTAATTGAGTGTACTTGAAATATGGTGTTCATCTGCACAAGCCGGATGTTTGCCGGCCATTGACCTGAAATTCATATCGGCGTAGCAGTCGCTCAGTATATCATAGGTACCGCTTCTTAAATGTCCGTATTTTTTGTCAAATTCCTTCTTGGAAAGCTGTCCGTTGGTGAAGCTTTTAAAGTCATGCTCAAACTCTGAGGACACGGTGGTTACACCACTCATAAAGGAGTCCATTTCATCCTCCGTAAAATGGCTGCTCTCTACAAGTGAACGGCAGAATGCCCTTGACATAAAAGCAATTCTTGCCTGTCTTGCAAACTGTGGTGTGCCGTAGTAGCATATTCCGTCAATTAGTCTGGAAATCTCATTTACAAGCTCACCTGCAGAAATTTCCTTTTGAAATGCCTCCTCGCTTCTTAAGCGCATAAGCTCGAGCTTATGCAGGCTGTCAAGGTCATCCCTGATATATTCGCGTTGGTTTGATATCGTATGGATGGTTAATTTGCGCAGAGAGTTGATTAATATATTGCGTTCATCATTACTCCAGCCTTCGTTAAGAAGCGAAAGGGTATTTTTATCCGTACAGAAATCATATGTATTATATATTATTTCAAACTCGATTTTATCATGTGACGTAGGGTTGTCAGTCAGTCTTTTTTTGTAGAGAGCCACTAATTTATGCACGAGGTATTCGGGCAGGTCTGACGGAATCAGTGAATAAAATGAGTAATCCAGACTTATATATGGCTTGTTGCCAAGCTGATACATAAGGTCCTCATTTACGGTGCGGTAACCCAGAACCCTGATTCCTTCATTCCACGCATGACTGGTAAGAATCTTGAGATAGAGTGAATAATCAAGCGGATGAGGATTGGCACCGATTATTTCCGAAGGATTCCAGAAGGCCATATCGGAGAACATCATAGGACAGTGGTCAAGCTTGTTTTCATAGGTTAAATACTGCTCTTTAAGCTTCTTCTTAAGAGAAAAGTAGGCAGCATCCTCCATATTGCGCTCCTGACGGATTGACGCAACCAGAGGTCTTATCTGGAAAAGCGTAATTTCGTTTCGGCTGTTTATGGCAAATTCCACATCAATGGTAAGCCCGTCAAGAATTGATTCAGCCTCCTGAACGGACAGAATAAGCTCCTGCCACGGACTTGGAAGGCTGGAAGGAACACAGTCCCTTGCAATCCATAGTGAAGAACCGCCCTGACCGCTTGTTACGGAATCGGTAGAACCGTTATCATCATAGTTTATCAGGTAATATGGGCGGTTTCCATGTATGTCCCTTGAAAAAAGCACGCCGCTTATAACAACGTCCTCTGACTGGCGCTGTATAAGCACCTGCTCATATTCAAAGCTTTCATTGCTTTCGGAGCTGTCCTTACGGTAGGAACGGATTACCTCCTCAATCGAGTTCATAATCTGCTCGTCATTGGACGAATCAACGTCAAGAATACTCTTGTATCTTCCTGCATTTGAACGCTGCATGGAATCCTCGTTGGAATAAGAGCTTCTTACAACGATTCGTGTGCCGCGGAATTTGTCCATTATCTGATGACATACCAAAAGCTTGTCCTTTTCGTAGTCACCGATATAAAGGATGAACATTTCCTCGATTTTGGAACGTGTAAGTATCTTGGAAAGTGCATATAAGGTATTTGCTTTGGTGGAAATAATCGAATCTTGTTCCATATGCTCAGCCTCCGAAATTGACCTAAATTAATTAATCTAATTTTATCAAAAACGGCAAATCAATTCAATTTATGCAAAAAGAAACTAACTTTATTAAGTGATAAAAACTTATGTGGAAATAAAACGGTATTTGCTGTATAATAAAATTCGGCGTTCAGTTGCTGAACGTAAATAAAGTAAGTTAACTGGGATAAAAGCAGGATAATGGATATGTTGGAAATTAAAGAAAATCAGTTGGATATAGATACATATATGAATCTTAGAAAACAGGTTGGCTGGAAGATGCTTTCCGAAAAACAGGCCCAAATGGCGCTGGATAATTGTCTTTTCAATGTGGTAGCATACCTTGACGGTAAGCCCGTGGGAATGGGCAGGATTGTCGGGGACGGTGCAGTTGTATGCTATGTTCAGGATTTGGTGATTCTTCCCGCGGTTCAGGGACGGGGAATCGGCAGCAAGGTTCTTGGAAGATTAGTTGAATATGTTGACAGCATTACACAGGAGGGCACAGAAATGATGCTGTGTCTTATGTGTGCAAAGGGACGAGAAGGTTTTTATAAGCTTCACGGTTTTATGGCAAGACCGACACCTAATCTTGGACCTGGTATGATACAGTACATAAGAAAGATGTTCTAGTGAGGATGGGAGATAGAGTATGGCGGCAGGTTCTACATTTGGCAATTTATTTAAGATTTCTACATGGGGCGAGTCCCACGGCAAGGGCATAGGTGTTGTAGTTGACGGATGTCCTGCGGGACTTTCGTTGTGTGAGGAAGATATCCAGAAATACCTTGACAGGAGGAAACCGGGGCAGTCGGGCTTCACAACACAGAGGAAGGAGGATGACATTGTTCAGATTTTATCCGGAGTGTTTGAGGCAAAGACGACAGGAACGCCTATATCAATGGTGATTTATAACACTTCACAGAGGTCTGCGGATTATTCACAGATTGCGTCTTATTACCGCCCGGGTCATGCAGATTATACCTTTGACGAGAAGTATGGCTTTAGAGATTACCGAGGAGGAGGACGTTCCTCCGGCAGGGAAACTATCGGCAGAGTGGCGGCAGGTGCAGTCGCACTTAAGATACTTGAGAGTATGGGAATTAAGGTAAATGCATACGCTAAGGAAATAGGCGGCATTGCAATAAAGGACTTTAATTTGGAGGAATGTGCCAATAACGCATTTTATATGCCGGATGCAAATGCGGCGAAGGAAGTAGAGGAATTTGCCAAGAAAAAGATGCAGGAAAAGGACTCCGTCGGAGGTATTATCGAATGTGTTATTGACGGTGTACCGGCAGGACTGGGAGACCCCTGCTTTGAAAAGCTTGATGCCAATCTTGCCAAGGCTGTTATGTCGATAGGTGCGGTTAAGGGCTTTGAAGTGGGTATTGGCTTTGAGGCTGCCAGAAAAAGCGGACTTACCAATAATGATGCATTTGCGCTTAAGGACGGCAGAGTATATAAGAAAACCAATAACGCAGGCGGAATTTTGGGCGGTATAAGTGACGGCGGACAGATTGTTTTCAGGGCAGCAGTAAAGCCTACGCCTTCCATTGCGGCAGTACAGGAAACCGTAAACAAGTCCGGTGAGGAGATAGAGATTTCAATTAACGGACGTCATGACCCGATGATTGTACCGAGAGCAGTTGTTGTGGTTGAAGCAATGGCAGGTCTGGTGGTTGTGGATGAGCTTTTTGCCAATATGACCTCAAGAATGGACCTGATTGCAGAATTTTATAAGAAAATGAGAGAATAGTTATGTATGAATTGATAAAAGTTGACGGAAGAGCTAAGAGGGGCCGTTTTCACACAGTCCATGGGATAATTGAAACGCCGGTGTTTATGAATGTGGGAACTATTGGAGCTATCAAGGGCGCTGTATCAACTATGGACCTTAATGAGATAGGAACACAGGTTGAATTATCCAATACATATCACCTTCATGTAAGACCCGGTGATGAAATAGTCAAAAAAATGGGCGGACTTCATAAGTTTATGGTATGGGATAAACCTATATTGACTGATTCTGGCGGATTTCAGGTGTTCTCCCTTGCGGGACTTCGCAAGATTAAGGAGGAGGGAGTTTATTTTAACTCACATATTGACGGACATAAGATTTTTATGGGACCTGAGGAAAGCATGAGAATTCAATCCAATCTGGGCTCTACGATTGCAATGGCATTTGATGAGTGTGCTCCGCACCCTTCACCAAGAGATTATATGATTAATTCGGTAAATAGAACCACAAGGTGGCTTGAACGCTGCAAGAAGGAGATGGCAAGACTTAATTCCCTTGATGACACGATTAATAAGCACCAGCTTCTTTTTGCAATTAATCAGGGAGGCACCTATGAGGATATAAGAATCGAACATGCCAAGACAATAGCCGATATGGAGCTGGACGGATACGCATTGGGCGGTCTTGCGGTTGGTGAAAGCCATGAGGAAATGTATAATATCATCGAAAAAACAGTACCATTTCTACCGCAGAATAAGCCGACATATCTTATGGGAGTAGGTACTCCGGCAAATATTCTGGAGGCGGTGGACAGAGGTGTGGATTTCTTTGACTGTGTATATCCGTCAAGAAACGGGCGTCATGGTCATGCGTACACTAAGCTTGGCAAGATAAATCTTTTTAATGCCAAATACGAAACTGACAATGAACCAATAGAGACGGGCTGTAACTGCCCTACCTGCAGAACATACTCAAGAGCATATATAAGACATCTCCTTAAAGCCAAGGAAATGCTTGGTATGCGACTGTGCGTACTCCATAATCTGTATTTCTATAATCATTTGATGGAGGATATAAGAGGTGCGATAGAAGAAGGCAGATACTCTCAGTTTAAACACGAGAGGCTTGAACTGCTTAAGACATACGGTAATGAGAATGATAAATAATATTGCCGATATATTGAGTTTCCATATTTTTTATGGTATATTTATAAAGAATTTTTGTAAAATGAGAATCAGGAGGAATTTAAAATGATATTACTTGACAGTACAACAGCTTCAACAGGCGGCGGATGGCTTATAATGGTTTTGTATGTAGTTTTGATTTTTGGAATGATGTATTTTTTCGCAATACGTCCGCAGAAAAAACAGCAGAAAAAGCATGAAGATATGATGTCCACACTTGCAACCGGTGATTACGTTCTCACATCCAGCGGCTTTTACGGCGTAGTTATAGAGATTTCAGACGATACGGTAATTGTTGAGTTCGGCAATAACAAGAACTGCCGTATTCCTATGAAGAAGGACGCCATCGTTGAAATCGAGAAAGCAAATTAATTTCTAAAATTTACCTGAATAATTAAAACCTTCATTTACAACAATAGTATTAACTAAAGTTGTGATGGAGGTTTTTTTATGCCTGAAACCGTATATGTTAAATTTGACCAGAACATAGCCGTTTATAAAAGGGATGTGCGCATTAAGGATGTTGGTTCTGTATTTTGCAAGGATGAAAATATAAAACAAATGGTTTCAGATATCATTATCCTCAATGTTCCGGACGTGAAGGAAAAGACCTTTGTTTTCTCCGTGCTTAGAGTGATAGAGCTGATTCAGAAAAAATGTCCGGAGGTTGACGTAAGTAACGAGGGCGAAAGCGATTTTATAGTTGACTATAAAAGAAAAAAGCCTAAGAAGAATTTTATTGATGTTGTCAAGGTGATTGCCATATGCATTGTTGTATTTATGGGAAGTATGTTTACTATTATGGCATACAACAATGATATTAATATAAATGAACTTTTTGAAAAATTATACGAGCTTACGGGAGATAACCAAAGTACGGGGGTAATTGAACTGTGTTACAGCATAGGTCTGACCGGAGGTATTTGTATTTTCTACAACCATTTTGCCGGTAAACGTCTGGATAATGTACCAACTCCGGTTGAAGTTCAAATGCGAAGCTATGAAACTGATATAAATAGTGCCATTGTTGACAGAGCCTCGCGTTTAAAGGAGGAGAGTGATGTTTGATATTATAAGGGGTTTAATGGGATTTTCGGCGGGACTTCTTGTATCCGGCGGGGTGTATGCCCTTATCACAACTCTCGGAATAATAAACCGAATGGCACAGCGCACACATTCCGCAAGCAAAATAAGATTATATGAAGAATGTGTTATCTGGGGCGCAACACTCGGAAATGTGCTGTGGGTATACAGTATACACATACCGTTTAAATTGCCGTTTTATATAATTTATGGTATAGTCGGCGGCATTTATTCAGGCTGTCTGGCTGTGGCACTGGCTGAGGTTATAAAGACCATACCCGTATTTATCATGAGAACGAAATTAAAGGAGGGGCTCGGCTTTATAATTCTTATGATGGCAATTGGAAAAGGTATAGGAGGGCTTGTATATTTCTTTTTGAAATAAGGAATTGAGAAACTAAAAAATACGAGGAGGGTAATTGTATGCAGGAGAATTTGCAGCAGGAGGAAAGAAACAAAATATATAATGAATATGTTGAAAAGATAACTCCGACGCACAATTTTTTGAAGAATGCGGTCAACGCATTTATAACGGGTGGTATCATCTGTACTTTGGGCCAGTTCATAATGAACATATTTATGAATATGGGACTTGATAACAAGACGGCGGGACTGTGGGAGACGGTTATTCTGGTCTTGCTAAGTGTGATATTAACGTGCCTTAATATCTTTCCAAGCATAGTGAAGTGGGGTGGCGCCGGAGCACTGGTGCCGATTACGGGCTTTGCAAACGGTGTTTGTGCACCGGCAATGGAATTTAAGAAAGAGGGCTGGGTATTCGGTGTCGGATGCAGGATATTTCAAATTGCCGGTCCGGTTATTCTATACGGCCTTGTGACGAGCTGGGGCTTAGGAATTATATATTGGGCAGGAACGCTCTTAAATTTTTGGTAGGGGGATTTAACAATGGAACAGGAAAGTGACCAGATGCCGATAGCATTTTCTCTATCTATGATTGAGAATATTTGCGCTATGAACGCCTTCGCAGGGATGACGGAGGAACAAAGAAGGGATGTTATCAATGAGGCAAGAAATGTAAAATCTAAGGATGAAATGGAACAGCTTGTTGAAAAGATAGGCACATTTCCATTATAAAAAAAGTGTCCTTTTATCGCTTCGATAAAGGGACACTTTTTATTTAATAAAACGCTTTTAATCCCTGCGTCTGGCAAAAAGTCGCAGCAGCCTGAGAAAAAGATTGATGAAATCAAGGTACAATTCAAGCGCTCCCATAAGTGCGATGCAGGTAATGTTCTCCGAATCCGTATAATAAATCATGGATTTAATCTTCTGTGTGTCATATGCAATGATACCCACGAAAATAACGATTCCAACAACGGACAGAAGTGTATCCAAAACGGAGCTGCCAAGAAAAATATTAACCACACCTGCAATAATTAATCCCAAAAGCAGCGTAAAACAAAGGCTTCCTATGGAAGTAAGGTCTTTTTTGGTGGCTAATCCGTAAAGCGACATTGCACCGAACATCAATGAACAAGCGATAAAGGCTGTATATATACTGCCTATTTCATAGATGATAAAAATACTTGACAAGGTTGCACCATTTATCACGGAATATACCGTAAAAAGTACTGCACTTGGAATAACGGCATTCCTTGACAGTGTAAAGTTGGCTGCCATTACGATAACAAGCTCGGAAATGCATAACACAATAAGAGTGAACGGTGAATAATAAAGCTTGTTAAAAATAACGGGTGATGAAGCTACATAGTATGCTGTAAATGCCGTGATAAGAAGCGCAACGAACATAAAAGCATAGGACTGTGCGATTACATTCTCCTCAAAATTAGCTGCAAGAAGCTTTCCACGCAGCATTTTACTGTCATTATCATCATCATAATCTGTGTATTCGTTATAGTTAGTCATGATAAATACCCCCTGTAAATAATTTACACACAATTTAGCATAAAAATTCAATTATTTCAATAAAGTTCACAGATTCTTTATAAATTATTATAATGTTGAATTTAATTATAATTACTTGACGTTAAATAAGGTTAGAGTTATGATTAACAAAGATTGTTTTACAAACGGGCGGCAAAAAGTTTTTGGCACTCGTATATTTTATAATACAGAAAGGGTTCAAATCATGGAAAAGAAAAATATTGACTGGGGCAATCTTGGTTTTGGCTATGTTGAGACAGATAAGAGATTTGTTTCTAATTACAAGGACGGAGCTTGGGATGAGGGCGCTCTCATTTCAGATTCCAATGTGGTGATTAGCGAGTGCGCGGGCGTACTTCAGTATGCACAGACCTGTTTTGAGGGTATGAAGGCATATACTACGGAGGATGGACATATAGTAACCTTCCGTCCTGATTTGAATGCAGAGCGTATGGAGAATTCCTGCAAAAGACTTGAGATGCCTGTATTTGCACAGGATAAGTTTGTTGATGCAGTTATCAAAACGGTGGAGGCTAATGCAGCTTATGTTCCTCCTTACGGAACGGGTGCAACACTTTATATCCGCCCATATATGTTCGGAAGCAATGCAGTTATCGGTGTAAAGCCTGCAACAGAGTATCAGTTCAGAATATTCACAACTCCTGTCGGACCTTACTTTAAGGGTGGTGTAAAGCCGCTTACCATACGTGTTTGTGATTTTGACCGTGCAGCTCCTAACGGAACCGGACATATCAAAGCAGGACTTAACTATGCAATGAGCCTTCATGCCATAGTTGATGCACATAATCAGGGCTATGATGAGAATATGTATCTTGATGCTGCAACGAGAACCTATGTAGAGGAAACAGGCGGAGCTAACTTTATTTTTGTGACAAAGGATGGCAAGGTAGTTACTCCTAAGTCAAGCACAATTCTTCCATCAATCACAAGACGTTCACTCCTTACTGTTGCCAAGGATTATCTGGGTCTTGAAGTTGAGGAGAGAAGGATACATAAGGACGAATTAAAGGATATGGCTGAGTGTGGTCTTTGCGGTACTGCGGCTGTCATTTCGCCGGTTGGCAAGATTGTTGACCACGGCAATGAAATCTGTATTCCAACAGGTATGACACAGATGGGTCCTGTAACCCAGAAGCTTTATGATACTCTCACAGGTATCCAGATGGGACGTATTGAAGCTCCTAAGGGCTGGATTTACAAGATTATGTAATTATTGCCAAATTAAAAATTTTCTAATAGAAATTATAAACCTCCAAATACTAATAAAAATATTTGGAGGTTTTTTTATGGAAAAAAACAGTGAAATAAAGGGAAAACAAAGTATATTGTTTAAAAACCCTCCCTATATACAAAACACGGCTTGTATTGTGGGCAAAAAGGAGGGAGAGGGTCCGCTTAAGGATTTGTTTGATGAGGTATGCGAGGACCCGATGTTTGGAATGAATACGTGGGAGGAGGCAGAAAGCAATCTTCAGACCAAAACGGTGGATAAGCTCCTTAAAAAATCCAATCTTGTCACAGAGGACATAAGATATATTTTTGCAGGTGATTTGCTGGGACAGTTGATTGGAAGTACATTTGGACTTATAAAGTATAATGTGCCGTTTTTTGGTGTTTATGGGGCATGCTCTACTATGGGAGAAACTATGGCTCTGGCATCCATGGCGGTAAATGCCGGATATGCGGACAGAACAATCGCGGTGGCATCAAGCCACTTTGCCAGTGCGGAGAAACAGTTTAGATTTCCGCTTGCATATGGCAATCAAAGACCTCTTTCCGCTACATGGACGGTTACCGGGTGCGGTGCGGTTATGATAGGAAAAGAGCCCTCACCGGCAAGTGATGCGCCAAATGTAAGAATTGCAGGAATAACAACGGGTAAAATAGTTGATTACGGTGTAAAGGACAGTATGAATATGGGTGCCTGTATGGCACCTGCAGCAGCGGATTTAGTGTGTGCAAATTTAAAAGATTTGGGTGCTTGCGTGGATTACTATGACAAAATTATTACAGGAGATTTGGGAAGTGTCGGGCGTGACATAATAATTAATCTTGTAAAACAGCAGGGATATGACATAAGCGGGCGATATATGGATTGCGGACTTATGGTGTATGACAATGAAAAACAGGATACACATTCGGGTGGAAGCGGCTGTGGGTGCAGTGCGGTTGTTCTGTGCAGCCATATTTTGGAAAAAATAAAAGCCCGTGTATGGAAAAGAGTTTTGTTTATACCAACAGGGGCTCTTGTTTCACCGGTGAGCTACAATGAAGGACATTCTGTGCCTGGAATAGCACACGGAATTATTTTAGAGAGGGAATAGTGTGATATGGATTATTTAAAGGCTTTTTTAATTGGCGGAATTATTTGTTTTTTTGCTCAGCTCCTTATGGATAAAACCAAGCTGATGCCGGGAAGAATTATGGTTTTGCTGGTATGTACGGGTGCCGTTCTTGGTGCTTTAGGCATATATGAGCCATTTCTTGAATTCGCCGGAGCCGGAGCTTCGGTTCCGCTTTGCGGCTTTGGAAATGTGTTATGGAAGGGAGTTAAGGAAGCTGTTGATGAAAACGGACTTCTCGGAACCTTTATGGGAGGTCTTAAAGCAGGGGCAGTAGGTATATCTGCGGCTTTGTTATTCGGGTATATTGCAGCTTTGCTTTGTGACCCTAAAATGAAGAAATAAATATAATTAGGGGCTTTCATACGAAAGCCCCTTAAGTCTATTCCTCGTTTGAACCTGAATTATCTTCATTATTTGAATTATCTTCATTACCTGAATCGTCTTCATAATTTTCAGATGATGAGAAATCGTCTATGGATGCACCGGTGCTTATACCCAACTGCTCAAGATACCACGCGCCATGTACAGGACAAACTGCATCCGCCAATTCATATGGAATTGTGTACGCTGCATCCGGTACGGTTAAATCAACCTTGGAGTCGACCACATAGTCATCCGCTGCCTTGGAACCGTTTGCCGGTCTTTTTACCATAAGTCTTGTAGTTGCAGGGCAGGTGCCGACTGAAAGCTTACCTGTTTCGCCGCATATCTGGTAGTAACCATGAGCAGTACAGGTTTCTGTCGGTTCTGTTCCTTTTGCAAAGTATTCCGTGATAATCTGGCTGCCTCTTTCGTCATTTTCACAAAGACCGGCTGCAGGAAGCATTCCGGACTGTGAGCAAACCTGAACTTCTACTATATCACTTGGCTGCTCATCAAAGGATTTGGTTGGCAAATCCTCGTGTATCTTGGTCATTATCTTCGACCAGAGTGCGGTATGCTCAACCTTTACGGCGCGTGAGCTGTCATCATCATAACCGGTCCAAATCGCTGCCGTGTAATATGGGGTATAACCTACAAACCATAAATCACCGTCCGAGTTACTTGTACCGGTTTTGCCGGCTACCGGCTGATTGCTGATTTTTGCCTTGGTACCGGTACCTTCGTTTACAACTGACTGCATAGCGCTTGTCATAAGCCATGCGGTTGTGGATTTTACAACCCTGTGCGTATCAAGATTTGTATTGTCTATAAGCAGGTTACCGCTGTGGTCGTAAACCTTTGTGTAATATACGGGCTTTGTGTAAACTCCGTCATTGGCGTAGGTTGCATACGCAGCACACATATCAATGTTATAAACACCAAGTGTCATACCGCCGATTGCAAGAGCTTCCGTAACATCATGTACGCCATTTATGGCTTCATTAGGTGATACGAGAGTACTTAAACCAAACTGCTGCAAATATGAGAAGCCGAGGCTTGGTGTAATCTGTGCTAAACATTTTACGGCAGGAACGTTTTCTGAAAGTTTAAGGGCTGTTCGCATTGTCATAAGACCCTTGTACTTTTTGTTCCAGTTGGTTACTATCTGACCACTGGACTTATAATAATACGGACAGTCATCAAATACCGTTGCCAGAGTAAGTCCGCCTGCATCAAGTGCAGGTCCGTAATCTACAAGCGGCTTGATTGTAGAACCTGGAGAACGGTATGTGTTGGTGGCTCTGTTCATTGAACGGCTTGTCTCCTTAGTTCCACGTCCACCGACAATGACCTTGACCTCACCTGTTTTCTGGTCCATAAGCGAGAATGAAATCTGCGGCTGGAGAGTATAATAAAGCGCTTCATACTCAACTGTGTAACCGGAATCCTCGAGTGATTCCTCATATGCATCAACAGCCTCGCGAGCTTCCTCCTCGTTGGAAAAAAGAAGTGAATAATTCGTATATCCCAAATCCTTCTGATAGTAATTAAGTAGGCTGTAATGCGTCAGGTAGCGCTTCTTTCCGGCAGAATCAACTACGGTAAGATCCAGCGAAATTGAAACTGAGGTATTGTCAGGGTAGTTATCCGGGTCATTCAGGATATCGTCGGCAATCTTTTGCATTTGCGTATCCTGGGTTGAATAAATTGCAAGACCTCCGCTGTAAATAAGGTTGGTTGCCTGATTTTCGGTATATCCAAGCTGCGTTTTTAAATCATCAATGAGTGAGTCAATCAAAGCATCCGTAAAATACGAGTAAACGGAATTTCCGGTTGATTCAACATGTATATCCTGAATCCTTGAATAAACATCATCATTTACGGCCTCATCATATTCTGCCTGAGTAATATAATTTTGCTCACGCATATGATTTAAGACCTCCAGCTGACGCTTCCTGTTATCGTCAGGATGATTTATCGGATTGTACCCGACGGGGTTTTTAGTGATTCCGGCAATTACCGCACATTCTGACAGCGTCAATTCGGAAACGTCCTTGTTAAAGTAGTTATTGGCGGCTGCCTGCACGCCGAGGTTGCCGTTCCCGAGATTGATGATATTGAGGTAATTTTCCAAAATGGCATCCTTGCCCATCTCGGAATCAAGACGTACCGCAAGGTACTGCTCCTGAATTTTTCTTTCGATTTTTTCAAGAGTGCTTTCGTTGTATGCGTTAAATACGGTATTCTTGATAAGCTGCTGCGTGATTGTACTTGCACCCTCACTGAGTCCCATATTTTTAACTGCAACCGAAGCAGCTCTTGCGATACCTCTCAGGTCAATGCCGTTATGGGTATAAAAACGTTCATCCTCGACGGCAATGAATGCATGCTGGAGAGTTTCGGGTATCTGGTCCAAAGATACATAAACTCTGTTGGAACCCTCCGATATTAATGTTTCTATTTCATTGCCCTGGTTATCGTATATTTTGGTGGCAAATTTAGTGGGCGAAACATCAATGGTTTCAATGTCGGGGGTATTGGCTATAATGCCTGAAACCATACCGAATCCCATCGAACATCCTACCACGGCGATAAAAACAACGGCAAAAATACATAATTTAACAATAATGCCTCTGAAAGAGCTGAAAAATCTTCTGGAAAGAGAGGTCAGCTCTTTCTTACGGTGAGTAATATGCTCCTGTTTAAAGTTCATTTTATGCCTCCTCATAAATATGAAGTAAGTATAACAGAAAAGAATTGAATAATCAAATATATTAAGCTACATATGGATTATAGTCATATATAAAAAAGCTATACATATCAAAAAAAATAATCTAAAATAGATGTGTGAAATTAAGCTTAAAAGAGGATGAAATATGCGGATTGTATTTGAAGAAGGCAATGGCGAAGTGATTGAGAAAAAGTCACGTTTTATATCACTCCTTGTTCCGGTGGAAAGCGAGGAGAAGGCAAACGAGATAATAGAAAGGACAAAAAAGAAATATTGGGATGCAAGACATAATTGCTATGCCTATATAATAGGAAGTAATGCACAGATATGCAGATATAGTGATGATGGCGAACCACAGGGAACGGCAGGAAAGCCAATGCTGGAGGTCCTGTTAAATGAAAATATAACAAATGTGCTTGTTATTGTCACCAGATACTTCGGCGGTACACTGCTCGGAACGGGAGGTCTTGTGAGAGCTTACCAGCAGTCGGTAAAGGAGGCAATAGAAAATGCGCTGATTGCTGAAGAAAAAGACGGGATTATGCTAAAGGTAATCTCGGATTACACGGGAGCCGGTAAAATACAGAGATTGGGCTCAAAACCTGAAGAAGGCATATTCATCCGCGAAAGTGAATATACCGACAAGGTAGAAACTGTACTGCTTACCGAAATAACCAACAGGCAGGCTGTTATTAAAAAGATAACCGAAATAACCAACGGACAGGCTGATATTTCAGATGCCGGAAACGTTAAATTTATTATTGTCAAGGGAAAAGCTGTGATACTATAATTCACTGTAATTCTTCTTCTGAATGAACTTTATGAATATAGGGAAAATGCAGGTAGCCCAAATACATATCACAAAGTTTCTCAGCGAGCTTCTCAGTATATGCGGTATATTAAGCATGCTGAACAGATAATAAATAACGGCTGTTCCGAGCAGACCGATGAAGATTTTTATTATCTGTCGGAAAATACTCAGGCATTTTGTGCCGAAGTTAATGTATTTGTCCTCTATATATGCACCGATAGAAAAGCCTGCCATACTAAATGCGAAAATAACCGAGTCTTCAACAAGCTCAATCGTAGAAACATTCCAGTATACGAGGAGAAGTGCATAAAGACACATCCCCACGGATAAGAGAAGTGACACGATGAGCAGGGCGAGCTTGGTACTGCCCGGCAGCACGTAGTTTTTGGAAATGACATTTATAAAAATCACCGTAATGACGGCAATTGCCAGCGCACAGCAGACATCAAGAGGTGTATGCACACCCAGATACATCCTTGAAAACATCATCAGTAATACTAAGCCGTACATAATCATAGAAAAAACTTTATTTTTAATATTGGTTGCAAATGTGATAAAAATTGATGCACAGCTTTGGGTGTGTCCGCTTGGAAATGAATATCCTGTTGCAGTATCAAGAGCAGAGCTGACAGGTGTAAATTCAGGGTCAATTACCCACGGACGAGGAATACGGAATATGATTTTGGCTCCCTGGGCGATATAACCGGAAACAAAAAAAGAAAATAAAGCCTTGTAGGCAAGTTTTTTATTAAAACACCAATAAATAATACATATAATAGGAAGAAATACAGTGACCTCACCAATATATGAAACATATCTGAAGAAAACATCCAAAAAATCCAGCCTGTAAAAACTTAATAATCTTAAAAAATCCATATATGACTCCTTAAAAACCCGATAATCTACAAAATTATATAATATACATAGAGTATACTATAAAGAATACAGGTAAGTCCATAGAAATACAATAGAATATTTGCGATAATGGGAAAAATGTACAATTAAGTGGTTTTTGCGGTGAATTTGCGCGGACCGTAGGGAATAAGTCCTAAATAAATTTCGAATAAACAAGAAAAAATTAGTAAAAATCACTATTAATTATCAGAAAAATCATAAAATTATAAGAAGAAAAATTATAAGAAAAAAAGGGGAAATAAAAAATTCACAAATCGTAAAATGCCGTATTTACGCGGACTTGCGGACACAGTTCAAAAAAAGTTCAAAATATATTAATAAATATAAAAAAATGGTCTTGTTAAAATCACACAAAAATGTTATTATAGCATTGTCAATAAAATAATATTCTTGACGCGTGGGTTAAAACCCGCGGAAAACCAAAAAGGAGGGTTTATTTTCAATGAAAAAACTTATTTCAGCTCTCTTAGCAACTTCTATGGTGTTTGGTTTAACAGCTTGTGGTTCTGAAACAACAGATACACAGACAACAGCAAATGATCAGACAACAGCAGCAGTTGAAGAGACAACAACAGCAAAGGTTGTAGAAAAGCCATCTAAGATTACTATCATGTGTGATGGTACTGTTATTACAGAGGATGACGATGCTCAGGCATTCTACGACGACTTATCAGCAGCAACAGGTATCACATTAGAGTGGATTCGTCCGGATCACTCAGGATACGCAGATCAGGTTAGCAACGTATTCACAACAGGTACTAACTTACCGGATGTAGTATTACTTCCATATGATTCATATGCAACATATGCTTCACTTGGTTACCTTTGGGATATGACAGAAGCTTGGGATAATTCAGAAGTTAAGAACTCAGGCCGTTTAGTAGACAGCGCTGAAGCTTTATTTGAAGCTAATAAGGTTACAGGCGAAGACGGCGAGCTTGGTCTTTACGGATTCATTCCTCAGCAGGGTAACGGATGTCTTACATATATCAAGCAGTCTTGGTTAGATGCAGCAGGTATCACTACATTACCTACAACATATGCTGAGTACTATGATATGCTCGTTAAGATGAAGGAAGCAACAGGCAAGGCTCCAGTTGCAGCGGCAGGCGTTATCGGTACTGAAGCTCCATACATCAACTACCTTCCAGAATTCTATCAGGATGCATACCCAGAATTCTATGAAAAGGATGGCGTTTGGGTTGATGGTTTCTCAGAGGATGCTATGAAGGATGCCCTTCAGAGATTAGCTGATGCATACAAGGATGGCCTCCTTGCTGGTGATATCTTCACATTAACAACAAAGGAATGCCGTACATTATATGAAGAAGATCAGTTTGGCGTATTCACATACTGGGCTGGTACTTGGAGAGGTAACCTTATTACTAACATCCAGAAGGCTAACAACTATGCAGCTGCTGAGACAGAAACTCTTGCTGTATTGGAGCCAATTGCAGAAGTAGGTGCTTACCTTAACAGATTTACACCGTTATGGTGTATCACAACATCATGTGAGAACCCAGAAGGCGTATTCGAGTACTTCTTACAGAAGATGCTTGATGGTGGCGAATGCCAGATGCTTTGGGAGTATGGTTCAGAAGGAACACACTACACATATGATGGAACAACATTTACACAGCTTAACCGTAAGTCAACAGACAAGGCTGGTACAAAGAACCATATCGACCCAATGCTTAAGTTAGGCGAGTATGCTTCAGACTACAACAATGGTGTTGACGTAGGTCTTTCTTCAGCAAAGGCTGAAGCTATCGAAGCTATGGAAATCTTCAACAGAACATCTAAGCAGGCTCCTGCTATTAAGAAGACAGAAGCTTTCACAGATTACTCTGCTAAGATCTGGAATTCTAGATCAGAGCTTGTAGCTAAGGTTGTAAAGGGCGATATCACAGTTGATGACGCTATGGCAACATACGCTTCAGAGTGCGGCGAAGAAATCGAAGCTATTTTGGATTCTCTTAACAACTAATTTATAAGGGTGTTTAGAGCTCCTCATAATTGCACAAATGAATAATTGCGGAGTATCTTTGGGAGCAATCCCGAAGATACTCCAAGTTTTTACGGGGAGACTCGTAATATCAATACTACACACTTAAACAGAAAGAGGGTAATAAAATGGCGGAATGTAAGGCATGTGGCACTGAATTACCTAAGAAGGCAAAAAAGTGTCCGCAGTGTGGAACAAGAGTATACCAGCCACCTAAAAATGTGCGTGTTTTAGCAATCGCTGGTGCTGTTATAGCTTTCATTGGTAGTTTACTTCCTTATATCCAGAATATTGAAAAGCCAGAGGGAAAGCTCAAATTACTGGATAATATTAAAGATGCATACAGCTTTATGAGCTTTATGCACAAAGCTAAGACTGTATATCAGTATGATTATCACGAGTATCTATGGTATGCGTTTATTGCAGCGCTGGTAGTGACCTGTATACTCGTTGTACTGAAGAAAGAGATTTTCTCTATTATATCTACTGCAGTTGCAGCTGTTATATTTGCAGTAGTACTTAATGATTTAAGCAGTTTTTTATCAGATCCAAAGTATGGCATTGTTTGCGGCGTTTGGGTTACTATTATCGGTTTGATTATAGCGGTAGCCGGATGCTTTTTCGACATACTTAAGTTTAGAAAAAGAGTGGAGTATGATACAAGGTACTTTACTAATGACAGAACAGTATGGGCCAGAATAAAGATACATGGCTGGTTCTATGTTATGTTCTTACCGGTTTTGATTTTTATATTGATATTTAACTACTGGCCAATGCTTGGTATCCGTTATGCTTTTACTATTTACAAAGTTAAGGATCCTACATATGTAGGTTTATATCAGTTTTATAGTATGTTCAAAGAACCGAAGTTCTGGCATGCATTTAGAAATACACTTGAACTCAGTATCCTCAAGTTGATTTTAAATACAGGTATGGCAGTAATTATTTCACTGCTCTTACACGAAATTCAGAACATCTGGTTTAAAAAGACAGTTCAGACAATTATCTACTTACCTCACTTTATGTCGTGGGTAGTAGTTGCAGCTATTTTCCGTATGTTGTTATCACATACAGGTAACGTAGGTCTGGTAAATCAGGTTCTTGTCACACTCGGAATTATTGATGAACCGGTTTACTGGTTGGGCAATGTAAACACCTGGCGTGGCGTTTACTATGTAATCAATGTCTGGAAGGATACAGGTTGGGGCACAATTCTCTTCCTGGCAACACTTTCGGGTATCAGCCCTGAACTTTATGAAGCAGCGCAGATTGATGGCGCTAACAGATGGAACAGAATGTGTTATATCACATTGCCGGCTTTAGCTAATACAATCATCACTGTATTTATTTTGAATCTTGCAAAGGTTATGAACCTTTTTGAATCTGTATTCGTTTTGAAGAATGACCTTGTAAACGATGTTGCAGATGTAATACAGACATATATTTACGATATGTCATTTGGTAGCGGTGGTGCTAATGATTTCGGTTATACAACTGCAGTTGGTTTGTTTAAATCATTTGTAGGATGTATTCTCGTACTTGGCTGTGACTGGGCATCTAAGAAGGTCCGTGGCCGTGGTATTGTATAGTAGGAGGGCAAGCAGATGAATAATAAGAAAAAGAAAAAGATTAAAGCTTTCCCTATTGTGAATGGAATTGTATTTATTTTGATTTCATTGATTATCCTGATTCCGATTTGGAAGGTTATAGTTGACTCATTAGATGCGTCTAGTTCATATGGTATGAGATTATGGCCGCATGATTTCACGTTCGGTGGATATGTAATGATTGCAACAAGAGCTTCATTGTATAAGCCGTTCCTGATTTCGATTGTTGTAACGATTGCGGGTACGTTTTTAGGCTTACTCCTGTCTACACTGGGTGCATATGTTTTGATTCAGTGGGAGATGCCGGGCAGAAACTTCTTTGCATATATGCTTTTGTTTACAATGATTTTCAGTGGTGGTATGATTCCTACATATTTGGTTATCAATAAGATTCATATTTTGAATACGCTTTGGGCTGTAATTCTTCCATTGTCAATTAACGTATACAACCTGGTATTGATGAGGAACTTCTTTGAAGGCATTCCGGCGTCATTGTTTGAGGCGGCTGAGATTGATGGCTGCTCACCAATGGGAATTTTCTTTAAGATTGTACTTCCATTGTCAAAGGCAGCACTTGCTTCAATTGGTTTGATGTTCTCAGTTACATTCTGGAACGATTACACCAACTTCAAGCTTTATATTACAAACAACTCATTGTTTAACTTCCAGATGAAGCTGCGTACATTGGTTATGGATAGTGATGTTCCTGCTACAAATGGTAAGCTTGCTGATAGTACAATTCAGAATGCTGCCGTTATTGTTGCAATCATTCCATTTATGATTATTTATCCAATCTGTCAGGATTATTTTGTACAGGGCGTTAACGTAGGTGCCGTTAAAGAGTAATTTTGCAGAATGTCAATAAGCATAATAAAAAATAAGAGATTGTCAGTAAAATGATAATCTCTTATTTTTTTACACAAATATGTAAAAAAATGCAGAAAAATGCGGTAAAATCTGAAAATTTTATTAAAACGCTTTACAAATGAACTATATTGTGATAAATTCAAACAAAGCGTTGTTTTAGGCGCTTTCGGGATTTTTATTATATTTCGGGGAAGGAATAAGAGATGACTTATAGTGAATTAGTTAGTAGTGTGAAGAAGGCATATCTGTCAGCAGATGTCAGCACTGTTAATGAGCATGTAGCGGTTCAGTTTAATGTATATGGTGAGGGTGAAGGTGCTTTTTATCTTGAGATTGCTGATGGTAAGGTTGATGTGCAGCCGTATGAATATTATGACAGGGATGCAGTTATTATTGCCACGGCACAGGAGATTGCTGACATAGCAGCAGGAAAGCTTGATATAATCGAAGCAAATAATTCTGCAAAGATTCAGGTTGAGGGAAGCATTGATAAAGCGTCCGTGCTTAGCAGAATTGCTAAGCAGAAGAATGTCAGTACGAATAAGACTGAGAAACCTGCAGAAAAGCCTGCAAAGAAAGCGGCAAAGCCTGCAAAGCTTTCAAAGGCAAGATAGGCCTGCAGCATATTTGTTTGTAAGACATAATGGTTTTACGTTTTTATTAAGCTATCATTATATCATTAATATGTGATGATAATAATTAATTTATAAAGGAGAAAATCAATGAATAAGACAGAGTTAGTAGCAGCAGTAGCTGAGAAGGCAGAGCTTTCTAAGAAGGATTCTGAAGCAGCAGTTAAGGCTGTTGTTGAGGCAGTAACAGAAGAATTAGCTAAGGGTGGAAAGGTTCAGTTAGTTGGCTTTGGTACTTTTGAAGTAGCACAGAGAGCAGCAAGAACAGGTAAGAACCCACAGACTGGCAAGGAAATCAAGATTGCAGCATGCAAGGCTCCAAAGTTTAAGGCTGGTAAGGCTTTAAAGGATGCTGTCAACACAGCAAAAAAGAGCAAGAAGAAGTAATTTAGGCGGCTGTTAATTTACAGTAAGAGCAGTTACCCATAGGGGTAGCTGCTTTTTTGCTTGGATGAGCAAAATGTTATTGACTGAAAGAATTTATGAATATACAATAAAATATGGGGAACAAGTATAAATAATTATTATATTGGAGAAATGTAATGGCAAAGAAATCAAAGAAAAAGGGTATATCACCGATACTTACGATATTGATAACATTTCTGGCATTGGCTATGGTCACACTGGCTGTGGTCCTTTATGCATATATGAAGGGAACAACTAAAACTACACAGGAAAGATATAATCCCAACCTGATTAGCGATGAGATTGCCACAGAGCAGCTTTCGATAAAGATAAATATGGAGAGCTGTATGATACCGGTGGGGACAAAGGTTACGGTTACAGCTACAATTTATCCAAGCGGCTCGACAAGCGGTGTGATTTGGAACAGCAGTGACCAGAATGTAATTACTATTGATGAAAACGGAAATTTACAGGCTGTTGGAGTAGGTGTGGCTGCACTTACGGCTAATTTTGCGTCCGTATATGATTCCATTGCAATAGAGTGTGTTGCGGATGAAAATAATTCAATGCTTAGTCTGCCGTCATACAGTTTGTTTGTGGGAGATTCGGCAAATGAAACTCAGACCGGCACATCGGTTGACAGGGAAACTGCATCTGCACAGGACACAACGCAGTCAAATACAGGTGATGCCCCGACAACAGCAGCAAATACGTCAGGTACGTCTGCAACGGCATCAAATGCACAGACGGCTACAACAGCATCAAATGTGTCAAGTACGGCTGCAACAACGTCAAATGCACAGACATCTGCAACAACATCAAATTCATCAAACACAGCAACAACAGCGTCAAATTCTGCAACGTCAAAGACGCAGGCGACAACAGCTCAGGTACTTCAGACTACACAGGAGTATGACGGCGTTAAAATTTTAAGTACCCAGATTGCCGCAGATTTGCCGGAGTATGGATTTGATAAATATTTGGATAATACATATGTATATCAGGAAAATAATACATACCTTGGTGAAATAATAATATCATCCAATATGACACATATATATATAAAGGAGAGAAGTGCCGGATTCGACACGGCAATTTCCGAAGTCTTAAATGTGCTTCTTCCGGAATCAGCGTCAAGTATTTGGAATACATATATGACAGCGTCAACGGACCAGACCATGAGTGCGGACGGCAGGGTGGTCAGGGTTGTTGTGCCAAGTGATTCGGGACATTCGCAGATTGTTATATATAATTAAAAAATAGTGCATTATGGTTGATTTATGATATAATAACCTTTGTAAAATGAAAGCGTGGCAAATAATGTTAAATGAAAAAAAGATTAAGATGATGACGGATATTGCTATATTTGAAAAGCATAATGCCAAGGAAATTGATATTGCAGCCGGAAATTTTAAAGCGGACTATATTACTCTGCATATGGTATATACAGCCCTGACAACAACCTTGGGCTATATGCTGCTGGTGGCGATTTATGTTCTGGGACATCTGGAGGAGCTCCTGGTCGAGACGGCAGTTACGGATATACTTACCTATGCATCCGGTGCGTTAAAGTATTATGTTTATGTGATTATTTTCTTTTTGGTAGTTTCTCTTGTTTTTTATAATCACAAGTATAATAAATCATTTGAAAAAGTAAAATATGAATTTGCAGGTCTTAAGAATTTGCAGAAAATGACTAATAAGTAAGCTGGAGGATATTTTAATGTCAGGACTTCTACAAGTTAAAGAAAAATTAAAAGGCTTCTACGGGAAAAATGATGTATTCATAAATCCTATAATAAAGTTTTTGTTGGCATTTATTACGATTTGTATGGTTAATTCAAGCACGGGATATATGAAGAGCCTTGACAATTTATTTGTGGTCTTTGTTATTTCTTTTATGTGTGCTCTCCTGCCTAACGGGGCAACGGTGCTTTTGGTATCCCTTGTAATCATAGCACAGCTTTATGGCTTATCAATGGAGCTGGCAGTAGTAACATTACTGATATGTCTTGTAATGTATTTGTTCTATTTTAGATTTACCTCCAAGGAAAGTGCATGGTTTACGCTTACAATACTGTGCTGTATGCTTAAGATGCCGTATGTGCTTCCGGTTGCAGCAGGGCTTATTTCAGGTGTTTTTACAGTTATTCCGATTATATTCGGTGTTATTCTCTACTATATTATTGATTTTTCCAAGGAATATGCGCTGGCAGTTGCAGTAGCAGCCGAAGAAACGGACATTTTCGAGAATTTCAAAACGGTTATCACAGGTGCAATGAACAAGGAAATAATTCTCATAGCACTTAGCTTCGCACTTACGATTATAATTGTCTATGTGATAAGAAGGCTGTCAGTGGACTATTCGTGGATTTATGCGATTGTTGCAGGCTCACTTACCGATTTTGTGATGCTTATGGTCGGCAATGTTATTTTCTCAACCAGTATTGGATTTTTAGGAATTTTACTTGGACTTATTTTCTCCATAATTATAGGTTATATTATGTATGTGGTTTTCTTTGGCGTAGATTACAAGGGGACTGAGAAGGTACAGTTTGAGGATGATACTTATTATTACTATGTAAAGGCGGTACCTAAGTACAGTACCAACAATAAAAATGTACGCGTAAAGAAGATAAACACACAGCCAAAGCAGACCAGAACGGTACGCGATGATATAGACGAATTTGAATTTTAAACAGATTTTATAGGCGGAATAGTATATGGATAAGATTGCTGAATTATTCAAAAAAATAACCGGTTGGTATGTTCCACAGATAACAGTATCGGATATAGTGGAAATATTGATTATTACAATTTTATTGTATTATGTATTGGTGTGGATTAAGGATACCAGAGCGTGGATGCTTTTTAAGGGCATCCTTGTTCTTGGCGTGTTCACATTGTTTGTTGTAATCTTTGATCTTAAAACTATTCTTTGGATTGAAAGTAATATTTTAAGTGTCGGCATTATCGCGATTGTAATAATTTTTCAGCCTGAGTTGAGGCGTGCTCTTGAACAGTTAGGCCAGCAGCAGATTTTTATGCGTATTTTGCCTTTTGATGACAGTAAGGATAAGGGCGAGAGATTCAGCAACAGAACCGTGGATGAGCTTGTGAGGGCATGCGTGGAGCTCGCAAAGGCCAAGACAGGTGCGCTGATTGTTATTGAGCAGAATGTAGTTTTAAGTGAATATGAGAAAACGGGAATTGATATTGATGCAGTTGTTTCAAGTCAGCTCCTTATAAATATTTTTGAGCATAATACGCCGCTTCATGACGGTGCAGTTATTGTGCGTGGAGACCGTGTGGTTTCGGCGACCTGTTATCTTCCGCTTTCCGACAATAACAAATTAAGCAAGGCTCTTGGCACAAGGCATAGGGCGGGTGTTGGAATCAGTGAGGTTTCTGACAGCCTTACGATTATTGTCTCGGAGGAAACCGGAAAAATTTCATTGGCAGTGGGCGGAGAGCTTCTTCATAATGTTGATGCAGATTCACTTCGCAGCAAGCTTATGTATGTTCAGAAAAAGACAATAGATGTAAAATCATTCAAATTGTGGAAAGGAAGGTTGGGAAATGAAAGAAAAACTTCTAAATAATCTCGGCTTGAAGCTCCTTTCCGTTATGGTAGCTTTCTTGATTTGGATTACGATAATTAATGTTATTGATCCGTCCACACCAAAGACGATATATGGTGTACCTGTCAATATCATAAATGCGGAAACTCTGACAGAATTGGGCTATACTTTCGATGTCATTGAGGGCAGCAGTATAACAATCGTTGTTGACGGGCCTATTTCCAAGACAGATAATCTGACGGCGTCTGATTTTTATGCAAGTGCTGATTTAAGTACGATAAGCCCGTTATCGGACTATGTTGACATAGATGTTGTCTGCACGAAGGCGACAATATCCGCGGATGATTTGACGATTACGTTAAGAACTCCGTCGGTTAAGCTAAGCATTGAAAACCGCGAAACAATCACAATGAATGTAGGTGCTGTTTTTTCAGGAACTCCTGCTGACGGATATGTTGTCGGCGATTATGATGTTTCGCCTATGTCAGTAAAGATTACGGGGGCTGAATCCATAATTGAGAAAATAGCATATGTTGTGGCAGAATATGATGTTGAGGGGGCATCCCTCGATATTACTGATAATGTGGCGTTGAAATTATATGATGAAGACGGCAATAGGATTGATGCAAGCAATCTTGTATTAAGCAAGGATACAGTTAAGCTTAAGGTTCCTATACTTGCTCAAAAAACTGTTCCGGTAAACTACGCATATACAGGCACCATCAGGGACGGCTATAAGGTTGCAGGTATTACAAGTACCATAGATGAAGTTACGATTGCCGGAACGGTGGCTGCACTGTCGGAAATAGAAAGTATAGATGTTCCTGCCGAGCTCATAGATGTTTCTGATTTGGACAGCAGCAAGGTATTCTCAATAAGACTGGGACATTATATTCCGAGCACTGTAAAGGTGATGTCGGAGGTGGCAGCAGAGGTTACTGTTGAAGTACAACAGGTTGTCACGCGCACTCTGGATATTGAAACAAAGAATATTAATCTGGTAAATGCAAATGAGCAGTATGAGTATTCATTTTTGAGGGACAGCATTACAGTTACCTATTCAGGTCTTAAATCAGATTTGGAGGAAATTAATGCTGCGGATATAAATTGCAGTGTTGATGTGTCGGGTCTTACACAGGGCAATAAATCAGTCAAGCTCTATGTCGGCAGTACCAATAATTGTAATCCTTCGGGTGAGTACGTGGTTGCGGTTGTGATTACCAAAAAATAAAACAGGCAGTATGGAGGAATAAGGATGTCATATCGTGAAAATTACGAAAAATGGCTCAATAATGACTATTTCGATGAAGAAACAAGAAATGAGCTCAAATCCATTGAGGACAATGAGGCTGAAATAGAGGACAGATTTTACAGGGACCTTGAATTTGGTACCGGCGGGCTTCGTGGTGTAATCGGAAACGGCACCAATAGAATGAATATTTACACTGTCAGGAAAGCAACACAGGGACTTGCAAATTTTATAAATAAAGAAAATGCGGCTGCAAGGGGCGTTGCAATTGCATATGACTCGAGAAGAATGTCCTTGGAATTTGCAAAGGAGGCTGCACTTTGTCTTAATGCAAACGGAATTAAGACATATATCTTCCCATCCCTGCGGCCAACACCAATGCTTTCTTTTGCGGTAAGAGAGCTTGGATGTATTGCAGGTATCGTTATAACGGCAAGCCACAATCCTGCCGAATATAACGGATATAAGGTATACTGGGAGGATGGCGCACAGATTACGCCGCCTAAGGATAAGCAGATTATAACGGAGGTTATGGCGGTAACTGACTGGAAAGAGGTCAAAGAAACTGATGAGGAGTCTGCAAGAGCTGCAGGGCTTTACAATGTAATCGGTTATGAGCTGGATGACAGATATATTGCGGCATTAAAGACACAGATTGTTAATCCTGAGGTGATTAAGGAGCAGGGCAAGGAGCTTAAGATTGTATACACGCCGCTTCACGGAACAGGAAATGTTCCGGTAAGAAGAGTATTAAGAGAGCTTGGATTTGAAAATGTGTTTGTAGTACCTCAGCAGGAAAAGCCTGACTCGGAGTTTTCAACGGTTAGTTATCCAAATCCTGAGGACCCGAAGGCTTTTGCACTTGCACTTGAGCTTGCCAAGAAGGTTGATGCCGATATTGTGCTGGCTACGGACCCGGACGCAGACAGACTTGGTGTATATTCCAAGGATTCAAAAACAGGCAAATATATGCCGTTTACCGGAAATATGTCGGGAATGCTTATCGCGGAGTACCTTTTTTCACAAAAGAAGCAAAAAAATATGATTCCAAAGAATGGTGCTCTTGTAAAGACAATAGTATCAACCAATATGGCGGATGCCGTGGCAAAGGAATATAATGTGGAGCTTGTTGAAGTGCTTACAGGCTTCAAGTATATAGGCGAGAAGATTAAGCAATTTGAGCAAAGCGGTTCAAATGAATATTGCTTCGGCTTTGAAGAAAGCTATGGCTGCCTTGTCGGTACACATGCAAGGGATAAGGATGCAGTTGTAGCTGTTATGTCTCTTTGTGAGGCGGCGGCGTATTATAAATCCAAGAATTTGGGCCTTTGGGAGCAGATGCTTAACATCTACGAAAAGTACGGATATTTCAAGGAGGACCTAAGGTCAGTCACCCTAAAGGGCGTTGAAGGAACAGCTAAGATTGCACAGATAATGAATGATTTAAGAAGCAATCCTCCGGCAGAGTTTGGCAGTTACAAGGTATTGAGGGTGAGGGATTACAAGAATAATGAAATTCGTGACCTTTCAACTAGTTCGATAAAAGAAACAGGACTTCCTAATTCTAATGTGCTGTACTTTGAACTTGATGATTCTGCATGGTGCTGTGCAAGACCTTCAGGAACTGAGCCGAAGATAAAGTTCTATATGGGAGTTAAGGGCGACAGCTTCGAGGACGCGGATAACAGACTTGCAGGGCTTACGCAGGCTGTACTTAGGACGGTAGGACAATAGAATGGTTATTTTGCGGCAGGGTGGACTACCCTGTCGTTTTTTCATCAAAATTCAACACAAAATTCACATAAATTGAACACAAATAGTACACAATCTGTTGTTAAGATGAATACATCAAAACGAAAGGAGAAATGTAAAATGTTTGATACAGACGAATATAGTTTTGAAGAAAAAAATATTTTAGAGGGCGATGGAAAAGCCGGTTCTGAAAACGAATCGGAACAGAGCACACCCAAGGAAAGAGTTTATGATTTTAGTATTTCAAACAATACGCAGAGCACTGACTCTTCAAAAGAAACAGATCAGGTAAAAGCAGAAACAGAGTATGTGGAAGTGACAGAAACACGTGAAGCGCCAAGGGCAGCTTCCGAGTATATAGATGCAAAACCGAAATCTAACGGTAGATTTTTCAAAGGTGTTAAATTTGTCGGTATGGCTGCTGCATTTGGACTTGTGGCGGGCTGTGTTTTTTACGGAGTAAATTATGCGGCAGATAAAGTATTTGGCAGTAAAACGACTATTACGACGGATACAGCCGGCGAATCAAGCGGTATTGTTGTAAATAAGACGGATAGTACGTCGAGTCTTGCTACATATGCAGTTATGGATATGTCCAAGATAGTTAACAGCGCAACGGCATCGGTGGTGGAAATACAGGGAACCGTGACGCAGAGCTATAATGTAAGCCCATTTTTTGGAGGAAGCTATACAACGGAATCTCAGGTCTCAGGTACCGGCGTAATAATCGGACAGAATGACACGGAGCTTCTCCTGGTAACGAATGCACATGTTGTGGATGACACAAATACGCTCACTGTAATATTCCCGGATAAAACCGAGGCACAGGCAGTAGTTAAGGGCTCAAAGAGCAGTAAGGATATCGCCGTGATTGCAGTAAAGCTAAGCGATATATCGGATGATACATTTTCAAAGATTTCAATAATAGAAATAGGCGATTCAGATAATCTTATGATGGGTCAGCCGGTAGTTGCAGTAGGTAACGCGCTGGGTGAGGGCGTTTCATCAACAGTCGGCTGGATAAGTGCACTTGACAGGACAATTACTATTTCAGGCAAGGAATATGATAATCTTATAATGACTGATGCTGCAATCAATCCGGGCAACAGCGGAGGAGCACTTCTTAATACGGACGGACAGCTTATCGGAATAACCTCTGCCAAGAATGCGGATGAATCAGTAGAGGGTATGGGTTATGCAATACCTATTTCATCAGTAGCAGATATTATAGACAGTCTTATGAACAGGGTTGTACGTGAAAAGGTGGATGACGATAAGATAGGTTATCTTGGAATATCGGGAATGGATATTTCGTCATCAATCAGCCAGAATTATGGATGGCCTGAAGGTATCCTCATTACAAAGGTGGGGGATGGTACGCCTGCAGAACAGTCGGGACTTTTAAAGAACGATATTATTGTTTCCTTTGACGGAGAGGAAGTAGAATCGTTTGACCAGCTCAAAGAGCTTATGACATATTATGAGGCCGGTGAAACGGTAAAGCTTGAGTATTATCGTCTGGTTAACGGTGAATATACGCTTGAGAGCGTAGAGCTTGTTTTAGGAAATAGAAGTGCCAATTAACACCGGCATTATCTATATATAATTTATCCCTTTTTCTTTTTGAAGGAGACCATTTCATACAAATATTGGAATGGTCTCTTTCTTTACTTTATGGCTCAAAAAGTATATAATCATACAAAGGCTTATACGGAGGTGCTTTATGTCAGAACAGGATCGTATTGATAAAGAAAAACAGGATAATGACGAATATGAAAAAGTATGTTATATATGCAGAAGACCTGAAAGCAAATGCGGCAAATTAATCAGTCTGCCGGGTAATATGGATGTTTGTTCAGATTGTATGCAAAGGTCCTTTGATTCCTTGTCAGGAAATGTTAATCTTGACGATATACTCAAGAATAATAATTTCCCGGGAATCGGTTTTTTGAATTTTGGCGATATGAGCCATGAGGTTCCTAAAAGTCAGAAAATCAAGAAAAGAAAAAAAGATGATAGGGATGAGCTGCCTGAGCTGACGCTTAAGGAGATACCTGCGCCTCATAAGATAAAGGAAAAGCTTGATGAGTACGTGGTGGGGCAGGAGTATGCCAAGAAAGTGATTTCGGTCGGTGTTTATAACCACTATAAGAGAGTTTTGGGCGAGAAGGATGAAATAGAAATTGAAAAATCCAATATGCTTATGATAGGACCTACGGGCTGCGGCAAGACATATCTTGTAAAAACCCTTGCAAAGCTGCTTAATGTGCCGCTTGCCATTGCAGATGCGACATCACTTACAGAGGCAGGCTATATCGGTGATGATATAGAGTCTGTAGTGTCAAAGCTTCTTGCTGAGGCGGATAATGATGTAGAAAAAGCGGAACATGGAATTATATTTATTGATGAGATAGATAAGCTTGCAAGAAAGAAAAACACAACAACCCGTGATGTAAATGGCGAATCCGTACAGCAGGGACTTTTAAAGCTGCTTGAAGGAAGCGTGGTTGAGGTTCCTGTCGGCTCTAACAGCAAAAATGCCATGGTTCCCCTTGTGTCCGTAGATACACAGAATATTTTATTTATTTGCGGCGGTGCATTCCCGGACCTTGAGGAAATCATACGTTCAAGAATCAGTAAAACTACTTCAATGGGCTTTAATGCCGACCTTAAGGACAAATATGACGGTGAGGACCTTATATCCATGGTTACTGCTGAGGATTTGAGAGAATTTGGATTTATTCCGGAGTTTATCGGAAGACTTCCTATTGTATTTACATTGAGTGAAATGACCGAAGAAATGCTTATGTCGGTTCTTTGCAAGCCTAAAAATGCAATTACAAAGCAGTACAAAAAGCTTCTGGATATGGACGGGGTTGAGCTTTGCTTTGAAGATGATGCATTGAGAGCCATTGCCAAGAAAGCCCTTGAAAAGAAGACAGGTGCAAGAGCGTTAAGAGCGATTATTGAGGAATATATGCTTGATATTATGTATGAGATTCCGAAGGACCCTGATATAGGGCGGGTAATCATAACCTCCGATTATATTGAGAAAAAAGGCGGACCCGTAATTCAAATGCGTGGCTGCTAGACTTCTAATGCGGCATATATATGAATAAAATGAACTAAAGAAGGTTAAAGGATGTTTTAATATATGTCCTGCGGGGATAATATTGCGTCTCAGGAATATATAGATATTCTGCTGCGTTATCGAGGGAGTGTCAATTTTCTTGAACAATATAGTGACATTTGCTATCAGAAGGTGGATGAAAACTGGGCGGTGCTTTATCTGAATATCAATGACATTCCTCCATTAAATTATGGTACCTATGGGTATTATACGATTCCCAAGCTCTATGGTTTAATGGATCAGGAAAGCATGGCGGAGTCGGGAATATTAAAGGTGCAGAATCAAAGTGCATTAAGTCTTAAGGGACGTGGAGTGCTGATTGGTTTTGTAGATACCGGAATTGATTATCTTCATGAAGCGTTTCTGGATGAATTGGGAAATACAAGGCTTTTGTCGATATGGGACCAGAGTGCACAGGGAGAAGGAGCACCGACGGGCTTTGATTATGGCATTGAATATGACCGTGCTCAAATTAACCAGGCTATACGCTCACAAAATCCATACGAAATTGTACCTCAAAGGGATGACATAGGACATGGGACCTTTGTGGCAGGAATTGCTGCGGGAAGCAGGACCAACGATTCATTTGCCGGTGCTGCACCGCAAAGCAGTATAATTGCGGTTAAGCTCAGACAGGCGAAGAAGGCGCTTAAGGCTTTTCATCAGGTGCAGGAGGCAGCCATTGCATACAGTGAGAGTGATATAATGCTTGGAATCAGCTACCTTACACGTAAGGCGGCTGAATTTAATATGCCTCTTGTGATTAATTTTGGTATGGGAAGCTCCATGGGACCGCATACCGGCGGAAGCGTTTTGTCACAGTATCTTTCACAGGCGGCAAATATGGCGAATACAGCCGTAACGGCAGCTATCGGCAATGAGGGCAGCTCACGGCACCATTTCCAGGGTAAGATAGCAGACGGGGAAAACTTTGAAACGGTTGAACTGGTTGTGGGAACCAGGGTAAGCGGTTTTTCACTCGAGCTGTGGGGACAGCAGCCGGATATTTTCTCTGTTGAAATAATATCACCTTCAGGAGAAAAAATATCCAGAATACCGGCAAGCTATATGTATTCACGCAATATAAGCTTTATTTTGGAAAATACAATTATCTATTACTACCACAAACTTATAGAAACCATGGACGGAGGGCAGGTTATAAGCCTGAGGTTTAAAAATCCTACTGCGGGAGTTTGGAGGATAAGGGTTTATGATGACAATTCGCTTGCAGGATATTATAATATGTGGCTGCCGATAGATACATTTTTGGATAATGAGGTATATTTTCTTAATTCTTCACCATATACCACGCTGCTTATGCCGTCAGCTTCAGGGTATGTAATCACAACAACAGCCTATGATTACAGGAATAACTCCATATGGATTAATTCGGGCAGGGGAAATACTGCTAATAATATGGTAAAGCCGGATATAGCAGCACCGGGAGTTGATATTTATGGTCCTGTTGCCGGTGCGGGGCATAATCTTTATACACGAAGAAGCGGGACCAGTATTGCCGCAGCGCATGTTGCCGGAGCCGCAGCGTTAATGTTTGAATGGCGCAACAGAAATTCACAGTATTCGATTTTTAATACATCCGATATAAAGGCGCTTCTGAAAATCGGAGCAAGACGCGACAAAAATCTTTCATATCCAAACAGGGAGTGGGGATATGGCAAGCTGGACCTTATAAATACCTTTCTGGTTCTTGCGGGAAGCTGAGGGATATTTATGTATTTTTGGTGAATTTCTTTACTTTGCGGCGTTTTATGGTATAATAAACTGGTAATTTCGCCAATAGGAGGAAATATGAAGGTATTCAAGAAATTTATGGTCATAGCTGCGATGGGTTCGGTATGCCTGCTGTTCGGGGGATGCAGCAGAATCAGAGAGATTGCTGACAGCTACGAAGCACCGACGGAACCAATCAAGGTAACAAACGAGGACATGTACTCCGTTGTAAGGACGGAGAGTGAAATAGAAGATATGTTCCTTGAAACAATGAGAAGCAACAAGACAACATGCTATTTTAATGTATCGGATGAGGCGATGATTATACCTGATACATGGACTAAGGCATATGACGGAATTAATTCGGTACAGGCTGAGTACACGATTGCCCAGAGTGGATTTAACGTAGTAGTCACGCTTTCGTATTGGGATTCATATCCGATAGTTGCTGCCTTTGAAAATAACGATACAACGATTTTAAGCGCCACACAGCTTGAGCTGTTTGATAAGTATTGTGATATTCTCGGCTCATGTACATCCAAGGCTTACACCGATTATGAGAATGAGCTCGCAATACATGATTATCTTGTTTCCAATGTAGAGTATGATGATTCGGCAGATACCACAACAACCGCCTATGATGCTCTTATTAAAGGCAAGGCCAACTGCGGTGGGTACCAGGAAAGCTTTAAAACTCTGCTGGATATGCTTGGAATTGAGAATATAGCGGTCAACGGAACCGCAAATGAAGGGAATCATGGCTGGAATATGGTAAGCCTGGATGGAATCTGGTATCATGTGGATGTCACCTGGGATGATCCTGTTGGCGGTGACGGCAGTATATCCCACAAGTATTTTAACGTGTCGGATGCAGATATGGAGCTTGACCATACCTGGGATGAGGATAATTATCCGAAAGCGATGGGCGGAGCTTATGCATATTATATGATGAGTGGGATGGCACAGCTTTATAACCGTCAGGAGCTTGAGGACTTTATAAAAGAAAAGGTGGCTAATAAAGCCGAGAAAATAGAATTTCTTTATTACGGGGAGGCTCTGGATGGTGATGCCCTTTATGAGATTCTTAACAAAACGGAAGTAGGAATGAGTGCAACATTCAATTATCTGCAAAAGACGGAGTTTGTAGTATATGACATTTCAATAACCTATAACTAAAAGTACCTCAGTGCAGTAATGCACTGAGGCTTTTTTTAATTATTTCTGCAGGTGTTATCAAAAGCAGGGTTAAATGCATAGAAGTTCTTACTGTTAAGGTTATCCTGCACGATTCTCAGTCCTTCACCAAATCTCTGGAAGTGGACAACCTCGCGTTCACGCAAAAATTTAATTGGGTCAGCCACATCCGGGTCCTTTATGAGCCTGAGGAGGTTTTCATAGGTGGAACGTGCCTTCTGCTCTGCTGCCATATCCTCGAAAAGATCTGTGATTGGGTCACCCTTTGACTGGTATTCACAGGCATTGTTTGGAATTCCGCCCGCTGCCTGAGGCCACAGACCTGTGGTGTGGTCCACGTAGTAAGCGTCAAAATTTGAAGCCTTGATTTCATCAGGAGAGAGATTCCTCGTAAGCTGGTATATGATAGTGCCGATAATTTCAAGATGCGCAAGCTCCTCCGTACCGATGTCGGTAAGAAGTCCGGAAACCTCCTTGTATGGCATTGCATATCTTTGCGAGAGATAGCGCATCGACGCGGACAACTCGCCGTCAGGTCCGCCAAACTGGCTTATGATGAGAGCAGCCATATTGGGGTCGCATTTTTTGATATTTACAGGATATTGTAATCTTTTTTCATATTGCCACATACTTACATATCTCCTTCCCAAGGCATAGGATTGTCAACCCAGCTGAAATACTTTTCATTGTGTACGTCTTTGGCGTACAGAGGTCCGTAATTTATAGTATACAGCTTTACAAGCTCATGATATTCCTTGTGAAGCTTGTGATAGTAGTTTAATGCCGAGGTATCCTTCGGATGAGTATCTAAGTAGAGAATCATATCGTCAAGTGAAAATCCGATTTCATAAATTGAATTTAAAAGTGCGCACCTTGAAGGGAGGTTTTGCGGCTGGATTCCACATCCGTTCATATTGGGCGGCATATATCTGTTTCTGTTGTTCATCTTACACATCTCCCTTCAAAAGGTTTATCAAGCTCAGGAAAAATTGTGCCCCGCCTCAGCCCCTTGCATGGTTCATAGACATTTGTAAAATACTGCCACGGTACATACGCCATAGCCGCAACAAAGCCGGCAAGGTCCTCATTAAGTTTGTAAGGAATGGAATTAGAATGAGAACAATTTGTTTCCATAAAAAGTCCTTTTTCATTGTTCATTAACATTATATGTGAAAACAGCATAATGGTTAAAAAAGTATTAAATTTTTGTAAATTTCAAGACAAATGAATAATATAGTGGTATAATAAATTGATTATTTAGAATAACAGGGGGCTTAAGATGGCATTTTTTATAATCACGGATTCGGCGTCGGATGTACCAAAGAATGTAATAGATGAATATAACCTTTATGTGATGCCTACACCGGTAACAATTGATGGTGTGGATTATTTGGACGGTGAGAGTATTTTTCCGGATGAATTTTATGAAATTCAGGCTGAGAACAAGGATATCAAGACATATCATATAAGCCAGTATATGTTTGAACAGCATTTTAGCAAGTATGCCGAAAGGGGAGATGAGGTGCTTTACATATGCTTCTCCACCGGAATTGCGGGTACCTTTCAGGCAGCCAACCTTGCCTATGAGGAGGTAAGGGAAAAATATCCTGATTTCAAAATGACGATAATTGATTCCAAGTGCGCCTCACTGGGCTATGGTCTTGTTGTGGAAAGACTTCTTAAAATGCAGAAAAACGGTGCTCCGAAGGAGCTTATTATCGAGGCAGCAAACTATTTCTGCGAGCATATGGAGCATGTTATCATAGTATATGAGCTTGAATATTTATTTAAGGGCGGCAGACTTAGCCGTACATCCTTCCTTGCCGGAACGGTTCTTGATATAAAACCGATTATCATTGTGGACGAGAATGGTTCTTTACAGGCGGTTGAGAGAATCCGCGGCTGGAAACGTGCTCAAAAACGTCTTATTGAAATGGTAGGTGAAAAGGGAAAGAATCTGGATAAGCAGGTTATCGCAAGCTGTTACGGAACCTGCAGGGAGGATTGCGAAAATATCAGGCAGCAGCTTAAGGATAAATACAATGTTAAGGATATTCTGGAGGGAAGAATAGGCTGCGCAATCGGTGCACACACCGGCCCGGGCGTTATCGGAGTTGTTTTCCAGAACGATACAACTGACAGATTTGACGAATATTTAGCATAAATGCAAAATGTGTAGACACAGTAAAAACAGATTGAAATAATCTGCAAAGTATGATTATAATAAATCCTGATAAAATTTTAAAGGAGTTTATGGAGGAAATTATGAAAAAAAGAATTTTGGCAGCTTTTATGACTGCTGCAATGGGTATGAGTGTACTTGCAGGCTGCAATGGCAGTACGGACAGTACTGCATCCAACGGCGAGGTAACTTATACCATAGGTATTTCACAGTTCGCAGAGCATGGTTCTCTTGATAACTGCCGTGAAGGATTTCTTGCAGGGCTTGCACAGGAGGGCATCATAGAAGGAACCAATCTTAAGGTGCTTTATGATAATGCACAGGCGGACACTGCTACGGCAAGTACAATCGCTGACAGCTATGTTTCACAGAAGGTTGATCTTATTTGCGGTATTGCCACACCATCGGCAATGTCAGCTTACAATTCATGCCTTAACACGGATATCCCTGTAATTTATACCGCAGTGTCAGACCCGGTTGCAGCAGGTCTTGCAAATGAGGATGGCGTTCCGGTTGGCAACATTACAGGTACATCCGATGCATTAGCGGTAACAGCACAGCTTGAAATGATTAGAAAGATTATGCCTGATGCCAAGAAGATTGGCATTATATACACAACAAGTGAGACAAATTCGGTTTCTACGATTGCTGAATATCAGGCAAATGCAGAAAATTACGGCTTTGAGATTGTGGTAACCGGTATCAACCAGATTAGTGAAGTAGAGCTTGCAGCTAAGGATATGGTGGGCAAGGTTGACTGTATCACCAATCTTACGGATAATACGGTTGTTTCTGCACTTCAGACAGTCCTGGCAGCAGCTAACGAAGCAGGTATTCCTGTGTTCGGAAGTGAAGTAGAGCAGGTTAAGGCAGGCTGTGTTGCATCAATGGGTCTGGAGTATTACGAACTTGGCAAACAGACAGGTGTGATGGCGGCAAAGGTATTAAAGGGAGAGGCAAAGGCTTCAGAAATGAATTTTGAAGTAATTTCAGAGCCGAGTCTTTATGTGAATACGGCGGCAGCGGAGAAGATTTCTCTCACGCTTGATTCTGATTTTGTAAACAGCGCATACCAGAAATTTGATACGATTACGGCACAGTAATAAACAGTGTAGAGGTGTAAAATGACTCTTTTGCTAAGCGTATTTGAACAGGGCCTTATTTATGCAATTATGGCTCTGGGTGTATACATAACGTATAAAATTCTTGATTTTGCGGATCTTACGGTGGACGGTAGCTTCCCTATGGGAGCTGCAATAGCAGTTGTCCTTATAGATAAAGGGGTTAATCCGTACCTTACGCTGCCGATTGCGTTTGCATCGGGGGCTTTGGTAGGAATTATCACGGGACTTATCCATGTAAAGCTTAAGGTCAGGGACCTTTTGTCAGGTATTATTATGATGACAGCGCTTTATACGGTTAATCTTCATATTGCAGGCAAAGCAAACTTTCCGATATACACGAAACAGAATATTTTTGACAATGATTTTGTCAATAATATTCTGTCGGGTGGGCTGTCAAAGTACAGAGTTGTAATTGTTACTTTGGTACTGACAATCATTACAAAGCTTATTCTGGATGCTTTTCTTAAAACCAAGGCAGGCTTTATGCTTCGTGCCGTAGGTGATAATGACACACTGGTTACTTCCCTTGGTGTTGATAAGGGAAGGATAAGGATTATGGGACTTGCCATTGCCAATGGTCTTGTAACGCTTAGCGGCTGTATTTTTGCACAGCAGCAGAGATATTTTGATGTTTCGATGGGTACCGGTACAGTGGTTATAGGTCTTGCCAGCGTAATTATCGGAACGAGTATTTTTAAGAATGTTACGTGGTTAAGTGTTACTTCAAGTGTTGTTGTAGGCTCTCTTATCTACAAGGGCTGCGTTGCGCTTGCAATTCGTGCAGGTCTTGAGTCGAGGGATTTAAAGCTTGTGACAGCAGTGCTGTTCCTTATTATTCTCGTGCTCGGAAACGAGAGAAAGAGGAGGGTGAAGTAATGCTGGAATTAATAAATGTCACTAAATATTACAATATGGGCACTGTCAATGAAATGTGCCTTTTCAGGGATTTTAATTTTAAGGTTATGGACGGAGAATTTGTTTCCGTAGTGGGAAGCAACGGCTCCGGTAAGACCTCGCTTCTTAATGTCATATGCGGAAGTATAGATGTTGAAGATGGCGATGTTGTCATCAATGGTGATAATATTACCAGACAGAAGGATTACATAAGACATAAAAAGATAGGACGTGTTTTTCAGGACCCGTCAAGGGGAACCTGCCCGTCCATGACAATCCTTGAAAATATGGCGATTGCAGAGAACAAGGGCAAAACCTATGGGCTTGGTCAATGTGTCAACAAGGCAAGGATTGAAGCGTATAAAGAAATGCTTGCACCGCTGGGCTTGGGCCTTGAGGATAAATTAAATGTCAGGGTCGGTGCACTTTCCGGAGGCCAGCGTCAGGCAGTATCGCTTCTTATGGCAACGATGACGCCCATTGATTTTCTGATACTTGATGAACATACGGCTGCGCTTGACCCTAAAACAGCGGAGATTATAATGCAGCTTACCGATAAAATAGTAAAAGAAAAAAAGCTCACAACACTTATGGTCACTCATAATCTGAGATATGCGGTGGAGTATGGCAGCAGGCTTGTCATGATGCATGAGGGCAATGTAATTATGGATAAGACCGGAGAAGAAAAGCGCACGCTTAATACGGAAGAAATTATGAAGATATTTAACAGGATAAGTGTCGAATGTGGTAACTAGAAAGGGATGTTTATGGCGGCTATAACGGATATTAAGGCAAATATACAAAAAGTAATCGTCGGCAAATCGGATGTTATTGAGCTTGTGCTCACGGCATTTGCTGCGGGCGGACACGTTCTTTTGGAGGATGTGCCCGGAACAGGCAAGACAATGCTTTCCAAATCCCTTGCTAAATCAGTAAATCTTGATTTTAAAAGGATTCAGTTTACTCCGGATCTTCTTCCGGCTGATGTCACGGGACTTAATATTTATAACCAGAAGTCCTCCGAGTTTCAGCTAAAGAAGGGTCCGGTATTTACCAATATACTGCTTGCTGATGAGATAAACAGAGCAACTCCGAGAACACAGTCAAGTCTGCTTGAGTGTATGGAGGAAAAGCAGGTAACGATTGATGGTGTTACTTATCCGCTTGACAATCCTTTTTTTGTCATTGCCACAGAAAATCCAATCGAAACGGCTGGAACCTTTCAGCTTCCTCAGGCACAGCTTGACAGATTTCTGCTCAAGATTTCAATGGGAACTCCTTCTGTTGATGAAGAAATACAGATAATGAACAGGTTTTTGGCAGACAATCCGGCAGAAACACTTTCTTCGGTTATGGATGCACAGGAGATTATTAAGGTTCAGAAGGACATTAAGAAGGTATTCATACATAGGGACCTTATTGAATACATAGCCGGAATCGTTGAGAGTACAAGAAATAACCCTAACGTTGCAATAGGTGTCAGCACCAGAGGAACACTTGCGATGCTGAATGCGGCAAGAGCGTATGCGTATATTCAGGGAAGAAGTTATGTTATACCTGAGGATATTAAGACACTTGCCGTTCCGGTATTTGCACATAGAATTTCACTCACATCAGGAAGAAATGCGGGTAATTACTGCAATACAATAATCACGGAAATAATCGGGAAAATTGCAGTTCCGACAGAGGCATGGGATAGGGAATGATTCTATTTATAATATTAGCGGGTGCTGCAGCAGTTTATTTGCTGCAGAATCTTATTTATGAAAAATTCTGGAGCAATAATCTAAAGGTTAGCATAGATTTTTCAAAAAACAAGGCAGTAAAAGGTGAAACGGTAAATCTTGTTGAGGTAATCACCAATAACAAAGTGCTGCCTCTTCTTATGCTGCAGTTGAAATTTATTGTCAGCCGTAATCTTGATTTTACGGATATTGATGAAGATTTTTCGGTATCGGATCAATGTTACAAGAATGACGTCTTTTCACTGCTGTTCTTTCAGAAAATCACACGAACATTAAGCTTTAAATGTGCAAAGCGCGGATTTTATACAATCACCGAGGCGGATGAGGTATCCTCCAATCTTTTTCTTGATACACAGTATGTAAAGCATATATCACTTTATACAGAGCTTACGGTATTCCCCGCACCGGCGGATTCGGACAGGCTTGATATTCCGTTTAAAAAGATTATGGGCGAGCTTCTTACAAGAAGATATTTATATGAGGACCCCTTTGAATTTCGCGGGATTCGGGACTATACAACGGGTGATACCTATGGCTCGATTAACTGGAAGGCTTCCGCAAAAACAGGCGATTTTAAGGTAAATATGCATGATTACACATCAAGTCAGGAAATATGTATTCTGTTAAATCTTGAAGCCAAAACTAACTGGGAATCGGACCTGATGCCGGAGGAGTGTATTTCGGTGGCAGCAGGACTTTGCGCGAAATTGCTTGCTAACCGTATTGGTGTCAGAATCATAAGCAACGGCTGCGACATTTGCTCAAAACAGATGGTAAGCGTCGACAGTGCTGTGTCACCGGAGCATATGGACACGGTGTTAAACAGCCTTGCACGAATAGACCTTAAGCTTGCAAAACGGAATTTTGTTGAAATTGCAAGAGATGAGGCATTGAAAGCGGACCAAAATACATTATATGTGCTTATTTCCGTTGTAAAGACTGATGCGCTGCAAAAAGCAATGGAAGAGCTTGCAATCAGAACAAATGGAGCAATGTGGATTTTGCCATATACTTATACAGAGGATTTTGATTTAAACGGCTGCCCGTCGGTGAGCGTATTTCCATGGAAGGTGACTGTCAATGAAAAATAATGTATTTTTTAATTTTATTTTGAATTTTTTGCAGCTTTTTATGCAAATTTGTGTTGCGGTAAGCGCAGTTAATTTTATTTTGCACGGATTTATGGGATATGAAACGTTTCAGACCTTTAATACGCTTTATATTGGCGTTGTGGTTATAGCGTATTATCTGGTCAAAACCTTTATCGGTAATGGCAGGCTGGCGCTCATCCTGCATCTGGCGGCTGCGATGTCGGTGTTATTTGTTGTTGAGGGTGCTCTTGAGGATAAGGTGCTTGTATTCGTACCTGCAATTGTGCTTATGTATTATTCGCTTCACAGGAGTAAGGAAGCTCCGGTTATACTTCTGGATGTGGGAATCCTGCTCGCCTGCTATCTTCTGGGCTTTACCATAGGTGCGGAGAGTGCAACAACCGTACCCTTTTACGGAACGCTTATCTACATTATTGCATATATGATTTGGTACAATATTTCGAATCTTAACAAGCTTGTGTCGGAAAATGCTTCAGTAAAAAGCTTTAATGCAGAGCAGTCAATAAGTGTAAATTCAGTTATGATGACGGTATTTATTCTTATTTGCGTTATTGTGATGGCTGTAATCCCATACCTTAGGCTGGAGGGAATTATGTGGGGATTTCTTAATATACTGTGGAAGCTTCTTCTGGGACTGCTTAGTATCTTTAAGATAAAGCTGCCGCAAAACAGCAGCGACATCGAAACGAAGATAATCGAGCATACAAACGCGTCGGCAGCACAGGGACCGTTGGCAGGAATTGATATGGAAATGTCACAGGGAACGGTGATTCTTAATGTTGCTGCAGGCTTATTTGCTGCTGTAATTCTGGTATTTATGCTAGTTATACTTTTTAAGGCAGTCTTAAGCTTTAAATATTATAAAAGCACTGGCGCGGATGTTAAAGAGTTTATAAAACCGGTTTTGTCAAAGGATGCCGCGGAAATTGTTAATAGGACAGGAGTTTTTGACACAGTTAAGGGTAATGACCGCAAGATAAGAAGAATATATTATAAATTAATAAAGAGCAGGACCAAAAAGAACGGAAAAATCAGCAGGACAGCTTCTCCGCAGGAAATATCAAGGGATAAGCTCGGCTGGGACGAAAATGCACAAGAGATAACACATATTTATGAGAAGGCAAGATACAGTGATGAGGAGATTGCTGCCGAAGAAGTCGCAATTATGAAGAATAAGACAAAAATGTCAAAATTTTAATAATAGTTTACAAAATCTTCACATATATAATATAATATTACACGTGTGATTAAAAAAAGGAAGATTTTACAAGTGTCAGGAGAGAAAATATGGGTCTTGTTGCGATTGAGTTGATGGGCGGCCTTGGTTTGTTTATTTACGGAATGAATCTTATGGGTCGGGGTATCGAGAAGGTTGCCGGTAATAGGCTGCGTAAAATACTTGAAGCTTTTACCAAGAATAAGTTCCTCGGACTTTTGGTGGGCTGTTTTTTTACGGCGGTCATTCAGTCATCGAGTGCGGCGACCGTAATGGTTGTAAATTTTGTTAATTCAGGACTTATGAAGCTTACAGAAGCCTGCGGAATCATACTGGGTGCTAATATCGGTACAACAGTAACGGCACTTCTTGTATCCTTTAAGCTTAGTTCGATTGCTCCGGTTTTTGTGTTTGCCGGTGCGATAATGATTAATTTCTTCAAAAACAATAAAGTCCGTAAATACGGTGATGTGGTTATGGGTTTCGGCGTACTTTTTGTGGGCATCAGCAGTATGTCCTCAGCAATGGGAACGCTAAGTGATAATCAGGCGGTTATTAATTTCCTCGCTAATTTCACAAATCCGCTGCTTGCATTAATTCTCGGACTTGTAATTACGTCAGTGGTTCAGAGTTCCTCAGTAACTGTCAGTATACTGGTTGTTATGGCTTCACAGGGACTTGTCGATTTGAGAGCTTGTATGTTTGTTATTTTGGGCTGTAATATCGGTGCCTGCACCTCAGCAGTACTTGCAGCAATCGGAAACAGCAAGAACGCCAAGAGAGCTGCTCTCATTCATTTATTATTCAATGTTTTCGGTACAATATTAATGTTTATACTCCTTATGTTATTTGGAGATATAATTGAGAATATAGTAAGAATATGTGCGGGTCACACCTCGGATTTAGGACGTAATGTAGCTCTTACGCACTTTTTATTTAAGGTATTCCAGGTAATAGTGTTCTATCCTTTTATGGACCTTATTATAAAGCTTACATTTGTACTTGTTCCGGGAGAGGATACGGTTGGTTCTGATAACAACTTCTCATTAAGATATATTACAACGGGTCACAGCCTTCCAAATCCGGCGGTTGCAATGTATCTGGCGGTTCAGGAAATGGAGCGTATGGCTAAAATGGCAGTTGATAACCTTAATCTTGCGGTTGAATGTCTTCTTGAAAATAATGAGGAGAAGAGCAAGAAGGTATTTGAAATGGAGAAATACATAGATTTTCTTGACGAGCAGATAAGTGATTACCTTGTAAAGATTAATCAGAATACACTTCCTATCGCCGATTCTAATCTGCTCGCTGCATATTTTCATGTAGTAAATGATATTGAGCGTATCGGTGACCACGCCGACAGCATCGCAGAAATAATTCCTCAGATGTATGAGAATGAGATTCAGATGTCCGAAAGCAGTAAGAAGGAGCTCGCTGAGATGATGGAGCTTATTAATACGATTCTGGATGAATCGCTTGATATGTTTGTCACCGGAAATACCGCAAGGATGCAGGAAATTAATGAGCTTGAGGATAAGATTGACCAGATGGAAAGAAATCTTCAGAATGCACATATTTACCGACTTAATCAGGGTAAATGCAGTGCACAGGCAGGAATTTATTTTTCTGATGTCGTTTCGGGGCTTGAGAGAGTTGGTGACCACGCAATTAATATTGCATTTGCGCTTGAGGAGGCCAAAACCCGTAGTACGGTAAAGAATGCGTAATATATTGGGGGAGTAAGTATAATGTCAAAATTTAGTGTAAAAAAGCCATTTACAGTTCTTGTAATGGTTATCGTAATGTTACTGCTCGGCTTTGTCAGTTTGGGCAAAATGAAGCTGGACCTTCTGCCCGACATCAGTATGCCGTATCTTATTGTGATAGTAACCTACCCGGGAGCCAGCCCGCAGAAGGTTGAAAGTCAGGTCTGCGAGCCGATGGAGGAGGCGCTCGGCACAGTTTCGGGTGTTCAGAATGTATATTCGGTAGCAAATGAAAATTACGGACTTATCGAGCTTGAATTTCAGGATGACACGGATATGGACAGCGCAATGGTTCGTGTTTCAGGCGCGATAGATTCAATAGAGGATTACCTTCCGACAGAGTGCGGTACTCCTTCGATTATGGAAATCAGTACGGATATGATGGCTACGCAGTATTTGGCAGTCGCATATGAAGGAATGGATATTGAGGAGCTTTCTGCTTTTGTTGAGGATTATGTAACACCGCAGCTTGAACGTCAGGACGGCGTGGCAAGTGTTTCCTCACTTGGTCTTATTGAAAAGTCAATTCAGGTGGAGCTTGATGCAAATAAAGTCGATGCATTAAATGACAGGATACTGGCTAAAGCCAATGATGAGCTGGCTGATGCACTGGAGGATTTGGAGGATGCCAAAAAGACTCTTGAGGACTCCCAAAAGCAACTTAATGACAGCAAGCAGGAGCTTATAGACGGGCAAAAGGAGCTGGATGACGGGCGTCAGGAGATTTTTGAAAGCTGGATGACATGGGGTGATTCGAAGGATGCTCTTGCTCAGCAAAAAGAAGAGCTGAATAAGACTGAAACGGATACCTATAATCAGCTCGCACAGGTGTCACAGGCACTTGACCAGCTTTCTTCATATGAAACACAGCTTACAAGCCAGCAGTCACAGCAGGCGGCAATTGAAGCTGCAATAGCCCAGATAAAAGAAAGTCTTCCGGAGGATATCTCCTCTCCTTTGTACTCTGCTTCAGAGAAGATGCTTGAACAGTATGAGAGTGAGCTCGCCGCACTTAAAATAGAGATTCAGGTGACAGAATCAATTATTGCGCAATATAAGCAGCAGCTTGAAGCCACCGGTATTGATTATACCAGCTTAGAAACTGCAAAGCTTCAGGCAGCAGCCCAGTTTGGATCTGCAAATGCCCAGATAGCTTCAGGAGAGGCATCAATTGAGTCTGCCAAGGCACAGCTTGAGTCAGCAGAGGAATCAATGGATACGGCACAGGAACAGATTGATTCAGGCTGGGATTCTTTAAAGGAGGGTCAGGAACAGCTTGATGACGGCTGGGAAAGCTATAATGATGGAGTAAAGCAGTATGAGAAGGCTAAGGTTGAAGCTCTGCGCAGCGCTAATGCAGATCAGCTCCTTTCGCTTTCTACACTTTCTTCACTTATCTATGCACAGAATTTCTCAATGCCGGCAGGTTATGTGGATGATGAGGAGGATAATTCATGGCTTGTTAAGGTGGGCGATAATTACGAAAGTGTTGATGAGCTTTCGGGAATTGTTCTCTGCCACATTGACGATATTGGTGATATAAGACTTAGCGATGTAGCTAATGTAACGGTCATAGATAATTCAGGTGAGTCCTATGCCAGATTAAATGGTGAACAGGCAGTAATACTCTCAGTATTCAAGAGCAGTACTGCGGGAACAAATGATGTTTCAAAGACTTGCAAGAGCGCAATCCAAAATCTTGAGGATAAGTATGAGGGTCTTAAGATACTTGTGATGATGGACCAGGGCGATTACATCAATATTATTGTAGACAGCGTACTTCAGAGTATGATTCTTGGTGCAGTGCTCGCTATTATCATTCTTGCAATATTTTTAAAGGATGTGCTTCCTACGATTGTGGTTGCCGTCAGTATTCCTCTATCGGTGCTTACGGCGCTTATTGCGATGTATTTTTCGGGTATATCGCTTAATATGATGTCATTATCAGGTCTGTCGCTTGGTATCGGTATGCTGGTAGATAATTCCATTGTAGTTATCGAGAACATATACCGACTCCGCAGCAGGGGAGTGGGAGCAGCAAGAGCAGCAGTTGCAGGTACAAAACAGGTAAGCGGAGCTATTATTGCATCAACGCTGACCACGGTATGTGTATTCTTTCCAATGGTCTATACAACTGGTATAGTAAGGGAATTAATGCTCCCTATGTGTATTACGATTATCTTCTGTCTGATGGCATCGCTTCTTATAGCAATGACGGTAGTGCCGGCTGCAGGCTCCACACTGCTTCGCAGCTCCAAAGCTAAGCAGCATCCGTGGTTTGATAAGATTCAGGAGATATATGGCGGAATTCTTTCATTTTGCCTAAAAGTCAAAATAATACCACTGGCAATAGCGGTAGGACTTCTTATATTAAGTATATGGCAGGTAGTCAGAATGGGAATAGTGCTTATTCCTGATATGACGAGCAACCAGATTGAGGCAGCCTTAGAGTATCCTGAGGATACAACCAGGGAGGAGGCATATGCATTAACTGACGAGCTTATTGAAAAATTTGCAGCTATTGATGGTGTGGGCTCCGTCGGCGTAATGTCGGGCGGCTCGGAAAGTCTTATTACATCAACGGCGGGTACATCCGATGATAATTACCTGACTTATACGATTATGTTGCTCACGGAGGATGAAAATGCGGGCAGCGGTGTTGTTAATAACATAGTAGCGGAAATGAATAAGGCAGCGGCAGAGGTACTTGATGATCCTGAGAACTGTTTTTCAATATCAACAGGTATGTCGGAAATGTCAAGTATGCTTGGCAGCGGTCTTTCAATCAATATTTACGGCTCCGATCTTGATGAACTGCGTGAAACAAGTGAAGAGGTTATGGAAATTGTTTCACAGGTTGAGGGTTATACTGATATATCAAACGGACAGGAGGAAAGTGACCCTGTGCTGCATGTGGTGCTTGATAAAGATTTAGCAATGAGCAAGGGACTTACAGTCGCTCAGATTTATCAGGAGCTTTCAGCCAAAATGACAACCTCATCAACAGCGCTTACAGTTACGATTGATGGTGTTGAGATGGATATTGAGGTGGTGGACAACACTCAGCCCGTAACCTATGAAAATCTTATGGATTGCACCTTTGCGGTAAGTGAAACGGATGAAGACGGTGATACGGTAACTAAGGATTATAAGCTCAGTGATTTTGCACAGCTTCAGGTAGAAGAAGGCGTTACAACCATAAATCGTGAAAATCAGACAAGATACATTACGGTGACGGCAGCAGTTGAGGATGGCTATAACACAACACTTCTTACAAGACAGCTTGAACCTTTGCTTGAGGAGTACAAGGAAAACAGTCTTCCTCAGGGCTGCAACTTTGACATAGGCGGTGAGGTTGATACGGTAAATGAAATGGTAGAACAAATGGTGCTTGTAATGCTTTTGGGTGTGGCTTTTATTTATCTTGTAATGGTCGCACAGTTCCAAAGCCTGCTGAGTCCGTTTATAGTACTTTTCACAATTCCGCTTGCATTCACCGGAGGTTTTATGGCACTCTGGTTTACGGGTGAGCCGCTTTCGATGATGTCACTTCTGGGCTTTGTAGTTCTTCTGGGTACTGTTGTTAATAATGCCATTGTGTTTGTTGATTATGCCAACCAGCTTCGAATCGGAGGAATGGAACGCAGGCAGGCGCTTATCGCGACCGGTAAGACGCGTATGCGCCCAATCCTTATGACGGCACTTACAACGATTTTGGCAATGGCAGCACTTATCTTTGGTGATGATATGGGCAGCCAGATGGGCAGGGGAATGGCGCTTGTTATATCAGGCGGTCTTGCATATGCAACACTTATGACATTGTTCATTATACCGGTTATGTATGATATACTTTTCAAGAGAGCACCGCTTCAGATTGATGTCGGTTCGGATAATCTTGACGATATGCCGGATGATGCTGCCGAATATATGGAGCAGTTGAGAGAAAAGGGGGAGAGCGATGATGCAAAGTAGTGAAAAGAGAAATGCGGATGGTTTAACCGAAAAAGAATTTTTGGCAAATTACAGACCCGGAGATTATGACAGACCTTCCGTGACGGTTGATATGCTGATTTTTGGTATGGATAAGTCACTGGATAATTTAAAGGTTTTGTTAATACAGAGAAAGAATCATCCTTTTATTGAATGTTTTGCACTTGCGGGCGGATTTGTTGAAATAAATGAATCTGCGGATGACGCTGCCTGCAGGGAGCTGTTGGAAGAAACAGACCTTAAGAATGTGTATATGGAGCAGCTCTATACAATGAGCGAGCCGGACAGAGATCCAAGAATGAGAGTTATAGATATTGCGTATGTCGCTCTGATGCCTGTGGCAGAGGTAACTGCCGGTGATGACGCAAAGGAGGCACTTTGGTTTGATGTAAAGCTTACGCAAAAGGAGCTTGTTTTTTATAATGAGGAACACAATATCACAATGAAGTACTCGTTGAAAAAAGAAACCTCCAAGAATGGTGTTGTGAAGCTGGTAAAATATGTTCCGGTTCTGGAGAGTGAAGATGCATTGGCTTTTGACCACGCCGAGATTGTTCTGAAGGGCCTGCTCAGATTGAGGAAAAAGATAGAAGATTCCGATATAGCATTTAATCTTGTGCCTTCAAAATTTAAACTTTCCGACCTTCAGAAGGTTTATGAGGCGATTTTGGGCAGAAAATTAAAAAAAGCGGATTTTAACGAGAAGATAGCAGGTAAGGTTAAGTCCATTGGCGAAAAAAATCCGGAGTTATATAAATATACGGGCTGCAGATAAGGTATTTGCAGGTATGGGTAAGCGATATACCCGTACCTGCTTTTTTGATTGTGAAAGGTTCTTTCACTCCGTCGGAATCTGTCGTCCCTCATGGTCCATATGATAATTGTCACGGTAAATCAACTGTGAGATTGGGACCAGTTCATAGCCCTGCTCCTTAAGCTTCGTAATCATTGTGTCCAGTGCCTGTGCAGTATATTGTGCCCCGTTATGACACAGAATAATGGAACCGTTTCCGAGATGCTTATGCGTGGTTACGGTTTTGATAATGGAATCAATACCATAATTTTTCCAGTCGAGCGAATCTACGTCCCATTGAATAGTGTAATATCCACATTCCTTAGCATTTAGGACAAGGTTGTTGTTGTATGAACCATATGGAGGGCGGAACAGGAACATTTCATATCCTGTAAGCTCTTTTACCTTATTATGAACCTTTAATATTTCCTCCTTCTGCTGGCTGTCGGAGAGAGTTGGCATATCCTTGTGGTTTTCACTGTGGTTTCCGAGGTCATGCCCTGCGGCATATATAGCCTTAACATCCTCCGGAAAACTTTCAACCCAGCCACCGGTCATAAAAAAAGTCACCTTAACATTGTGTTTTTCAAGAATATCAAGAATATTTTGTGTATCCTCATTTCCCCATGCGGCATCAAATGAAAGAGCAATTTTTTTTTCGTTAGTCTGAACGCAGTAAATCGGAAGCTCGCGGCCGCCGACACTGCTGCTTACGCTAAGAATAGCAGGTATATTGCAGATTGCGATAGTCAGCAGCAGTAATATGCACACAATGAGAATACTGCCTTTACGCTTGTCTGGAATTTTCTCTTTTAATTGGGAAAATAATTGCTGCATTTATGTAATCTCCACATTAATTTGATTCAATATATGAAGTGGGTGGGGAATATATTACTTATTATGTGGGGGAATTTTAAGG